>JAKALI010000393.1 GCA_021813195.1 Pseudomonadota bacterium | reverse complement strand
TTCCGATCTGTTTGGCATTCGAGGCCTTACGCCGTGCACGCGAGGCGAGTTGTGACGTGCTCCTTATTGATACGGCGGGCCGCCTCCAGAACAAGCAGGCCCTTATGGAGGAGCTCGAAAAGGTGACACGGGTGCTCAAAAAGATCGATCCAGACGCGCCCCACGACGTCCTTCTCGTTTTGGACGCTACGACAGGGCAGAATGCACTCCAGCAGGTCGAGGTTTTCCGTGAACGGGCCGGCGTGACGGGGTTGGTGATGACGAAGCTCGACGGTACCGCGCGCGGCGGGATTCTGGTGGCCATCGCCGCGAAACATGGCATTCCGGTCCACGCGATTGGGGTTGGCGAGGGCGTCGACGATTTGCAGCCTTTCTCCGCGCGCGAGTTTGCGGAGGCCATTGCAGAGAGCTGAACTCCACTCAGGTTTGCCCCGGCCGCTGCGTTGTGACGCTGACATGACAGCGCGGTAGGGCTATTCGGATCAACCGGCCCCAAGCGCGCCACAAACCAGGGCTCAACGTTTCTCCATGACCAGCCAAGCATCTCGCAAACGCCGCTTTTACCCGTTCAACGCCGAGCAGACGGTGAACATTCTGAGCGAATTCGGGCCGCTCGTGACCATGTTCATTGTCAACGCCCTCTATGACATCAACACGGGCACGTGGGCGTTGATCATCTCCACGGCGCTCGCAATCGGCGTGATGTTCTATATGTTCGGCCGGCCCCCGGTCTTTCCTTTGATTGCATCGAGTGTCACGATCATCTTTGGCGTTCTCACGCTCGTCACGGGCGACCCCATGTGGGTGCAGATTAAAGTGACAATTTTCAATGCGATGTTTGCGGCATTCTTATTCATCGGCTTATGGATGGATCGTAACTTTTTCAAATATGTTTTCGAGCGCACATTTCACTACACCAAAGAAGGTTGGGATATTTTCACCCGTAGCTTTGCGTGGTTTTTTGTTCTAACGGCGATCTTAAATGAGGTTGTGCGGCTCGCGTTTGAAGACACCCGCGTTTATGACGTTCTGGGTTTTGAGATGACCGGCCTGAACATTTGGATCGCTTTCAAAGTTGCGGTGATTATGCCGCTCAGCGGCATCTACGCTTGGTTGCTGACGCGTTGGATGGCGCGACACCGCATCCCCGATGACAGTCCGGAGCCGGTTGGCCGTGTGGGACGAGCAGGGATGGTCGTGGCTCCCATCGCGCACAGCGCTATCGCGTCGTCCGCGCCGGGCGGGCGAAGCGACGGGGATCCTGAGCGGCGCGCCTGAATGTGATATCGTCTCGCTGCCCGGCGCGAGCTGGTGAGGCGGCAATTTACGTTTGCTTGAACGTTCTGACTAGGCTGCTGAACATGACCGATGGCAAATCCAAAAGCGTACTCGTCGAGCCTCCCTCAGAGCTCAAGCCCGCACCGGAACCGGAATTCGACAGCCAGCAGCTGACGAAATTGCTCGTCGAGCTCGGTCCGCTGCTCGTGTTCTTCGTCGTCAATGCGCGCTATGGCATTTTCTGGGGCACCGGACTTTTCATCGCCGCGACCCTCGTTTCCCTCACCGTTTCGCGCTGGTTGTTCGGGAAATTGGCCGTGATGCCCTTGGCGTCGGGGTTTTTTGTGGTTGTCTTCGGCGGCCTGACACTTTGGCTTCAAGACGAATTCTTCATCAAAATGAAGCCTACGATCGTCAATGCTCTATTTGCAGCGATTTTGTTCGGCGGACTGGCGGCGGGTCATGCCTTGCTGCGGCATCTTTTTGGGGACGTATTCCGATTGACGGACGAAGGGTGGCGCCAGCTAACCAAGCGGTGGGCCATGTTCTTCGTTTTGCTCGCCATCTTGAATGAAGTGATTTGGCGCAATTTTTCGACGGACACCTGGGTCGCCTTCAAAGTGTTCGGCATTATGCCGCTCACCATGATCTTTGGCGTAGCCCAAATGGGCCTGTTGAAGCGCTACGAGCTTGGCCGACAGTAATACTGGCGTAAAGGTCGCTCAGTTGACGAAGTGTTACAATGCTCAATTTGCTCTTGATGCGGAATATTTTGCCTACGCAGCCCATTGTCCCGCGAATACTGGACGTTCTTTCACACCTTGTTAGGACGGCTGCTCTTTTTTAGTGGACGCGGGTCACGAACTCGTATTTTCTCCAAATCGTAGACAGTATCTTTAACGCGGCATGGCGCATGGGCGTGAGGTCCAGGCCATGAGTGCGCAGGTTGGCTCGATCCATGACAATGACGACCCAGCGACGGACCATGACGAAAGACACGACTGCGCGCGAAGCGTCGCCCAACAAATTGGAACGCTCGCCCATTCACCAGTTGCATCGTGCGGGTCAGTGCGCCGGCGACATTTTTCAGGCCGAAATGGGTGGCGACGATCTGACACCCCGCCAGTACGCCGTGCTCTTGACCGTTTCCCAGCACGAGGGTTTAAGCCAGACTCATCTCGTTGAAAAAACGGGCATAGATCGATCGACCCTGGCGGATATCGTACGGCGGATGCTCAAAAAAGGGCTCCTCAGCCGCCGGCGCACGAAAGAAGACGCACGCGCCTACGCCGTGAAACTCACTGAAGAGGGTTGGCGGACTCTGAGATCCGCAGATCCTGTAGTCAAGCGCGTCGACGATCGCATTCTTGCAGCACTTGCGCCCGCGCAGCGCGAGCGGTTCTTGGCCGATCTTGCTACGATCGTCGCGGCCTTAAGCAAGGTGGAACACGATCAATCCCTCTGAAACGTTGCACTGATCAACTCGCTTGGGCAAATGGCAACTCGGGCTCATCGGACGACCCTGATTTGAGTGGGCCACTAAGCGGGAAGGCGACGACATTGTCGTGTTCCGCCACGTCGATTCCGGCCTGTCGCTGGCGGAACCAGCGCAGGGACGTGTTGGTCAGCAAGGCGTCGTCTTTGACGGGCTGGATGAGCAATCCGTCTTCGTTATCGAGATAGCGCGCCAGCCATGCCTCGAGCGCTGCTTCGTCCTGATGCGTGCGCACGTACCACGTGTTCTCCAGAGGACGCGCCCAACTCGCACCTACGCTCATGATGGCCTGAGCGACGAGGTGTTTGGTCAGATGGGGCTGGGCGAGTTCATAAGAGATGAGAAATGTGCGCATGTGGGGGCTCCGTGGGCTCAGGGCAGGTTAGTCTAATCGAGGCAGTCGCCTGTCTCCAGGGGTTAGAACATAGGAAGAACATGCGCCGAGTCGCGGGCTTCGTCCAGTGAAAGTTTGCGTTTTGTTCTCCACGGACCAACGAAAATTTAAAAGGACGGAATGTCAAAGCCTTATCGGGTTGTGTATGGAAGATGGCGGGGTCAGGAAGGGAAACGCGGCGGCAGGCGGCGCCATCGAACAGCCGCGCGGACGAATTCAATCTTGCGAGCGGCGCAACGCGGGCAGGAATGGCTCCGGTTCGACGGCCGGCGGCAGGGGCTGGGACGCGCGCAATTTGGGTTGAGCCGAATGGCTTTGCGCCGGTGGAGACGCGGGCTTGGGCATGCGCTTTGGCTGTGGTTCCACGATCGGGTCATCGACATCGACCCGCAGGGCACCCGTCTCGTAGTGCGCTTCGGCGTTCTCCGATTCAGCGGGCACGGCATCACTCACGCGGCGATAGGTGATGTCCGTTGAGAACCACTCGTCGCGCGCGGCTCGGTAGTGCTCTTCGGGATCGTAGATGAGAGCATTGCCTTCGATGTGCTCGCCGGTGAGCCGGCCGATTTCAGCAAGCAGCGTGTATCCAGCCACGATGACATCGCGGCGAGTCGAAACGGCCTGGACCTGCGCTTCGAGATATTCCTGCTCGGCATTGAGCACGTCGAGGAGCAACCGTTGCCCGACTTTTTCTTCTTCGCGCGTGCCCTCAAGCGCAATCCGGCTCGCCTCCACCTCGACCTCGTCAGATTTGAGCTGGGCGCGCGCGGCCGTGAGACGCGACCAAGCGGAGCGGACGTTTGCTTCCGTCTCCGATCGGGCCTGTTCGATCTCCTGGAGGCGACTGACGTGGGTGTGTTTGGCTTGCCGCACCCGCGCGCGGGTCTCGCCACCGTCGTACAGCGGCACGGTCACGCGCCCCCCGATGCGGGCTTCCTGCTCGTTGGCGTAGAGGCCCGAGTAGTCGCCTGAGTGCGTGTAGGAGGCATCGAGGCTCACCTGCGGCAACAGCTCACCCCAGATCTTGTCCACGTTGTAGCGCGCAGCCTCTTCCCGGTAGAGGGCAGAAATGATGTTGGGCGCTTCCGCTTCGGCGATTTGTAACGCATCCGTCAGAGACTTAGGCAGGGCCTTATTGGAGAGCGGCGGTCCGGACACCCGATCGGGCGGATGGCCGACGACACGCTGATAGCGCGCTTGCGAGGCCTTGAGATTGGCGCGTGCGCGGTCGGCGGCGGAGAGGGCACGGGCGTGACGTGCTTCAGCCTGCGCGACATCCGTGCGCGTGACTTCCCGGGCGGCGCGTCGGGTCCGAGCCGCGTCGAGTTCGCGGTTCAGGACGTCGACGTTGCGTTCGCGGATGCGGACGATAGCGCTGTCGCGCACAACATCGACATATGCCTCGACCGCTTCAAGGAGCACCTGGGATTCGACCCGGCGCAAGTTCTCGCGGCCTGCCCTGACGAGGGCTTCGGCCTGGGAAACTTCATTGGTGGTGCGCAGGCCCGAGAACAGGGGTTGGTCAAGGATCGGCTGCGACTGAAGGATGCAACCCATGTGATCGCCAACGTCGCGATCCCTGCGACGATCCGCTTGGTCGCCAACATGCGAGAGCGGCTGAGCTTGCGCTGGCGGGCGCGCTGCGCCCGCCGCACCTCGGGGCTCCCCTCGCTCTGGCGGCGTTCCTCCTTGACCTCGTGCTTGCTCATTCGCAGCTCCTGGTCGAGCCGGCGGCGTTGGTATGCCCAGTCCCCGATGGCGATCAACAAGCCGCCGGCGGA
>JAKALI010000392.1 GCA_021813195.1 Pseudomonadota bacterium | reverse complement strand
GGGGGCGATCCTTCACTACCTCGCAACCAAGACAGGCCGTCTCGCAGGGCACACCCCGCGCGAACGCTTGCTGGTGGATCAGTGGCTGTTCTGGCAGGTGGCGAGCTTCGGACCGATGGCGGGACAGTGCCATCACTTCCGTCACTATGCGCCCGAAAAAGTCCCCTATGGGATCACACGATACACCAACGAAGTGACACGCCTCTATGGCGTGCTCGATCGTCAGCTGGAGGGGCGCCAATTTATCGCCGGGCGTTATTCCCTCGCCGATATCGCGACATTCCCGTGGGCCCGATTGTGGGCGCGCCAGGGTCAGGAGATTACAAAATTTCCAAATGTCGCCCGGTGGCTTGAACGGGTGAGCACGCGTCCCGCCGTCATACGCGGCTTGGCGGTCAGCACCGATCTGCCCATTCGCCAGATCGATCCCATGCGACCTGCCAAGGCTGAGCAAGTAGCGGTCGGAACGCCGAGGCGGAAATGATGAGAGGGGCACCATGCCCCCCACGACCACCGCGACGGCGCTTCTCTCGATTTCGCCGTCACCGCTCCACGAGCCGTGCCGGATCCACCGTCCGCCCCGTGACGCGTTCAAACACGATGGCGGAAATCACTTTGCTCGGTTTGATGTGTGCTACCTCACCGGTCTCCTCGGGTTGTGAGGCCAGCTGCGAGGCACCGAGGCGGTAGGGCTCGACCGCTGCCCAGGAGCGGTTTGGTTCCGCCGCGCATCCGGCGCCGGCAAGGGCGATTGCAGCACACATCGCTGCCAACACCTTCGAGGCGCTTTGCACTCGCGAGCGAGGCCTCGTGCTGCCTTGCGTGGTTTCATCGGTCATCGATCTGCGAACCCCACGTCTCGCGGCCACCATCGCGGCCGCCTACCCCACTCCTACGCGTTGACAGGCCACGACCTGAATTGCGCGTCACGACTGCACGTCAACTTGTCGAAGTGCGGCTGAACGCAACCTGAATAGGCCGCACTCTTGCCAATCTGCGGTCATGGTTAGCATCACCTTGCCGGCCTCATTAACGCCCTCGCTTCGCCTGTTTCAAGTCTTGACGTTTGCCTGGAAATGGTACGCGTGCGGTTGCGGAAATTCATCTGGGTAAACTGTGGATGACTTCCAAATTTACCAAATTTCATCTCGACGCTGACAATCTTTCCGGCACCGGCGGAGATCGCCATTGCGCCCCAGACTCCTCGGCGCAACGGCTCAGGCGAACACAAGCGCATGAGCCGGCAACAGGATCGGTGAAACGGAGACGAACGTCATGGCGCGCTATGACTTATCAGCGCACGAACCGGCAGAGCACGCGGCCCAGGGAGGTGCACCCGACGCCTTGTTTGCACTCGGCCTCATGTACTGCTCGGGACGCGAGGTTCCCCTCGATCTCGTGCAAGCCCACAAATGGTTCAATCTGGCAGCCCTGCGCGGGAACCAGGAAGCCAAGCGTTATCGGTCCGAGGTTGCGCTGGAGATGTCCAAGCGTGAGATCGCAGAGGCCCAGCGCCAGGCGCGCCAGTGGCTCGCTCAGCATTAGTCGCACCGTTTGCGAGGAACGATTGGGTTTGGTTGGGCCGGCGTGCGCCCGCAATTCAGCAGTCGCTGAAGAAACTCGTCAGACAATTCCAGGTCTTCTTGGCCGCGGAGCCGATCTGTTCACCAGCTTTGCGCGTTGAGTCGCTGACCGTTTGCCCAATGTCTTGCAGACCTTGTTTGGTCTTTTCCCCCGCATTGCTGGCAAGTTCCTCGACCGTCCGTGGTGGCGCCTTAGGATCTGTCGGCTTCGGCTCGACCACCGGCTCCGGCTGCAATCCCGTAGGGGGTGGATCCACGTCGCCCGCCCGCTGCTGGCCGCCGGCCGATGATGATGGCGACGATCTGGGATCAGCACGGTCAGCTCTCGCTGCGGCAGGATCATGGTACGAGCCGGCGGCAATCACATGGACCGCTCCGTCGCAACCAGCGGCTGTAAACCGCTCCACACTGCAGCGCTTGTGCGCGCCGGCTTGAGCCAGCTCTTTGATGCATTGGATTTGATGTCGGGGATCGGCGGGCAAATTTGCAGCAACGCCTTCGATGACACATCGGTAGACGGCATCAGGCTCGTAGCATACGACACAATAATTGCCTGCGACGGCATCAGGCGCCAATGAGTTCGCGGCCACGACAGCGGCAACCAGCGCAGCGCGGCGGCTTGCCATTTCGCGATGTTGTCCGACCCTTTTTTCCATGAGCTCATTGACGGCGGTAATGAGGCCGAAACAAGGCACGGCCGGCTCAAGCAAATCCTCCCGACCTGTCATGACCGAGTTCCTGCTCTATACTCTGCCTCAAGATCCGTGCGGGAGACCTGATTCGTGACAGAGACACTACGCGCCACGCTTCGCAACGCCCCGGAATATTCCGTCAGTGAACTCTCGCTCGCGATCAAACGCACTCTGGAAGATGGTTTCAGCCATGTCCGCCTGCGCGGGGAAATTTCCGGCTATCGCGGCCCGCATGCGTCTGGCCACTGCTACTTCACGCTCAAGGACGAGAAGGCCCGCATCGATGCCGTCGTCTGGAAGGGCGTGTGGGGGCGCATCAAAATCAAGCCCGAAGAAGGCATGGAAGTCGTCGTCATCGGCAAGGTCTCATCGTTTCCGGGATCGTCGAAGTATCAGATTGTCATTGAAGCTTTGGAGCCTGCTGGCGCTGGAGCCTTGATGGCGCTGCTCGAGGAGCGCAAGCGCAAGCTGGCCGCCGAAGGTCTGTTTGCGGATGAACGCAAGCGCCAGCTGCCGTTCATGCCGAGTGTCGTGGGCATCATCACCTCCCCGACGGGTGCCGTCATTCGCGACATGCTGCACGGCTTCACGGAGCGCTTTCCCACGCGCGTCGTGGTGTGGCCGGTGCGGGTTCAAGGTGAAGGCAGCGCAGCGGAGATCGCAGCTGCCATCCGCGGCTTCAACGCCCTGCCGCCCGGCGGCGCTGTTCCGAGGCCGGATGTTCTGATTGTTGCGCGTGGCGGCGGTAGTCTGGAGGACCTGTGGAGCTTCAATGAGGAAATTGTCGTTCGTGCAGCAGCCGAAAGCACAATCCCTCTCATCTCTGCAGTAGGGCACGAGACGGATTGGACGCTGATCGATCTTGCCGCCGATGCGCGCGCGCCAACGCCCACCAAGGCCGCCGAATGGGCCGTGCCCAAATATACCGAACTGCTGGGTGCGACCGCCGATCTCGAAAAGCGCCTCGCGCTTGGAATCCATCGCGCCATCGAGAGTGCCAGGACCCACCTCAAGGCTGCCACGCGCGGACTGCCACGTCTGGAAGACCTGGTCGCGCTGCCACGTCAGAAATTCGATGCCGTTGAGCAAAGATTGGCACGCGGCCTGCTGGCCAACACGCGCGCCCACACCATGCGTCATGCGACCATCGCCGCGCGGCTATCTCCGCGATTGCTCACAACCCACATCGAACGCCGCGATCGGCGTCTCACGGATGCCGCACAACGCGCCGTCGCAGCACTGAGCCGAACGGCCAGCGCGCGGCGCATGCGTCTGGAACGTGTGGCGAGCCGCCTGACGGGGCAACTCCTGGCGCGCCGCATCGATGCTGAGCGTCAGGCGCTAGCCACCCAAGCCAAAGTGCTCGCCTCGTTGAGTTATCGGAGTGTTCTGGCGCGCGGCTTCGCGCTCGTTCGCGACCAGCAGGGCGCCATGGTGCGCAGCGCCGCAGGCCTCAAGGCCGGGCAGCCGCTGCACGTCGAATTCGCCGATGGCCGGGTCGCAACTCAGGTAACCGCGATCGAGGATACCCAACCCGCCATGAGCCGCCAACCTGCGATTCGCAAGTCGCAGCCGGGCGGCCAAGGTTCGCTGTTCTAAGCCGGGGCCGCCCTCATCGCTTGACGCCTGAGCCACGATCGCCGAACTACCGGTGAGAGAAGCCCCATGCGTCCACGCGCATGTTGGGCCTGGCGCGTCATCACTGAGGCTTGAGCGGATGAATCGACTGGAACGACTGTTCGGTGGCGGCAGCGAAGCCCGCGTGCGCTATTTGCCTGGCGAATTCAAGGTGCTTTCTCCCGGCGATTATGTGCGCTGCGCCGTTACCGGCGAACGTATCGAACTCGCCGACCTCAAGTATTGGAGCGTCGAGTTGCAGGAGCCTTATGTATCGGCGGAAGTTTCGATGAAGCGCTACCTTGAGACGCGCTCAAAAGCGTGATTGAGGGGCGAGCGCCCGCGTGCGCCAACCCCTGGAGCTCAGTCGGCCACGTCATGGGGGACGCCGGGTGAGGCAGGCGCGGATAACGTCCATGAGGCGTTCGTCGTCGTTGCCCTCGAATTGCAGTGTGATTGGAAGCGTGCGGACTTGGTTGGCCAATTCACCCAAGACCCCGCTGTAGCCCGTCAGCCGAACCCGATCTTTTTCGGTCGTCATCAATTCGACGCCAAGGGCAGCAGCATCCCGCAACAGTGCCTGCGCCTCCCGCGGCGTGAAGAGATGGTGGTCGGGGAATGTCCGCCAAGCCACGACCTCGGCACCGGCCTTTTCCAACAGCAAGCGAAACCGCTCGGGGTTGCCGATGGCGCAAAAGGCGAGCAGCCGCCGCCCGCGCAAGGCGTCCGGATCGCCCATCGGCGCAGCCTGGCACTTCAGAACGGGCACGTGGACGCGGCTGCGAAGTTCCGCAGTCAACTGCGCTGCTCTAGCCCCGCCACCGTTCACAACGATGACATCCGCAAGTTCGAACTGCGCTTCTAAGGGTGCGCGCAATGGCCCCGCGGGAATGATACGGCCGTTGCCAAACCCGCGCGCGCCATCGACCACGGCCACGATTGCGTCTTTGGCGAGATGCGGATTCTGTAGGCCGTCGTCCATGATGATGAGACTGGCCGAGGCAATCGCTTGTCGGATCGCGCTGGCGCCTGCGTCACTCTCGGCCGGAACAATGAC
>JAKALI010000391.1 GCA_021813195.1 Pseudomonadota bacterium | reverse complement strand
CTGATCTAGATCAAATGCGTCGCCGCCTGCGGAGAGCGCGACACGTGCGCTCGCGGCGCAGAATGTTGACATCCGTCAACGACCACGTTCGAAGAACCTTGCAGGCTCGCTGCATTCCAACCGTCGCGGACGTGTCCCCGATGCAGCCTGAGACACCGCAAATGAGCCTGAATGACAGGACTTCGGCGCCGCCTCAAAAGAGCCGGCAGAACCCGCTGGCTTCAAGCATCCCGAGTGCGTCAGCGCACACCTTCGTCGAGCGCCTCGTCGCACTGAACTCGCAAGCCGCGGGTATGCGTCTCCGCGCTAATCAGCGCCTGAGCATGGGTACTGCGGACGACACCAATATCTTCGCCATCCGATCCGGGGTTCTCCTTGTTCGCGCGGCCCTGCCGCACAGTCTGACACCCTATCTCAGCCTTAAATTTGCCGGTGACGTGATTTCTCCCGCCGCGATACCCGTGCTGGCTGATCGGGCCATCATTGCGACGACGGCGTGCGAAGTGTGGCGTTTCAAGGTTGGCGTGTTGGCGGAATTCATGGCCGCCTACCCAGACCTCGTGCTTGCCTACGAAGCGCAGCGCAATCATCAGGCTGTTCGCACGGCACTCCACACGACCATAATCGGCGCACTTGACGGCCACCAACGCGTGGCGGCTTTCCTCATCGAATTAGCGGGTCAAATTGGTGTACCCACAGGCGGAAGTGTGCTGCTCGATCTGCCGCTTTCGCGGGTCGAGATCGCACAATATCTCTCGCTTAACGCCGATACTTTGTCACGCATCATGTCCCGCTACAAACAGGAGGGACTTGTCTCGCAAACCAATCGTCATCGGCTCATCTTGCGCGATTGGAAGCGATTGTTGGATCAATGTCCGATCGCTGACGCCATCTTAGCCACTGCCCCGTCCGCTTTTCGCACTGCCAAGCCGACCGGCTAAGATCCTGCGCGCACGAGTGCACGGCTTGCACCGCGCGTGTCCGGCGATTGGACTAGTCAGACGCGTTCTTGCGAGCGTGGCACTTACTCAGCTTCCGAGCTGTCCTCACCGTCACCCGGATCGCTCACGCGCTCTACGGAGACAACGTGCTCATCGCTGTCCGTCTTGAAGATGCGCACGCCCTGCGTATTGCGTCCTGCGATTCGCACATCGTCGACGGGACAACGGATGAGTTTGCCGCCATCGGTGACGAGCATGATCTGATCACTGTCCTCGACAGGGAACGACGCCACAAGATGGCCGTTGCGTTCGTTGACGACCATGGCGACGATGCCCTTTCCGCCACGTCCGCTGGTGCGGTATTCGTACGACGAGGTCCGCTTGCCGTAGCCATTTTCCGAGACGGTTAGCACGAACTGCTCGCGTCCTCCCAGCTCGGCGTAGCGCTCAGGCGTCAAATCGGCGCCGCTCTCCGCCTCCTCATCTGCCTCCTGCTCGCTGGGAACCTCCGTCTCGTCCTCGCCCGCAGCGCGACGCATCTGGGCGGCCTGCTTTAAGTACGCGAGACGCTCGGCTGGCGTCGCGTCGACGTGGCTCAGAATCGTCATTGAAATGACCTCGTCGCCTTCTTCCAGGCGAATGCCTCGCACGCCGTCCGAGTCGCGACCCTTAAAGAGGCGTACCTCTTCCCCAATAAGGAAGCGGATACACTGGCCATGCGCGGTGGTCAGGAGCACATCATCTTCGGGACGCGCAATCGCCACCGACACGATGCGGTCGCCCCCGCCCCACTCGGGGTCGAGCTTCATTGCGATCTTACCGTTGCGATTGATGTTCTCAAAATCCGAGAGCGCGTTGCGCCGCACGTTACCGGAACGTGTCGCAAAGATGAGTTCCAACGAACTCCACGTGCTCTCGTCCTCCGGTAGAGGCAGGATGGAGGTGATCACCTCACCCTCTTCCAGCGGCAACAGATTGACCAACGCCTTTCCGGGCGACTGCGGCGTGGCGGCGGGCAGACGCCACACCTTCATGCGATAACACATGCCGCGCGAGGAGAAGAACAAGACGGGCGTGTGGGTCGAAGCCACGAACATCTGCGTGACGAAATCTTCCTCCCGCGTGGCCATGCCTGAGCGGCCCTTACCGCCGCGGCGCTGGGAGCGATACGTGGAGAGCGGTACGCGCTTAATGTAGCCCTTGTGGCTGACCGTGACGACCACGTCTTCACGCTGAATGAGATCTTCGTCCTCGACCTCGCCCTCAATGTCGACGATCTCCGTCTTGCGGGGTGTTGCAAACTCGTCCTTGATCGCTCGCAGTTCGCCGCGAATGATGTCGAGGATGCGCGCCCGTGACGACAGGATGTCGAGGAAATCCCGGATCTCGTTGGCCAGTTTGGTGAGCTCGTCGGCGATTTCTTCGCGTCCCAGCGCAGTCAAGCGGGCGAGACGCAATTCCAAAATCGCCTTCGCTTGCTCCTCCGATAGCCGATACGTACCATCGGCCGACAGTCCGTGACGCGGATCGGCGATAAGTTCGATCAGCGGCGCCATGTCCTTGGCAGGCCAGTCGCGCGCCATCAGCTGGTCCTTGGCTTCCGCCGGGGAGGGCGCATGACGAATGAGCCGAATGACCTCGTCGATATTCGCCACGGCGATCGCTAGACCCACCAAAACGTGGGCGCGTTCGCGTGCTTTCGCGAGCAGGAACTTCGTGCGCCGCGTCGTCACATCCTGTCGGAAGGCGGTGAAAGCCTCGATCATGTCTTTCAGATTGAGCTGTTCGGGCCGCCCGCCATTGAGCGCGATCATGTTAGCGCCGAAGGTGGTCTGTAAATCCGAGTAGCGCCACAGATTGTTCAACACTACGTCGGCGATCGCATCACGCTTCAATTCGATGACAATCCGCATACCCTCGCGGTTGCTTTCATCCCACAGATCCGCGATGCCCTCGACGCGCTTCTCGCGCACGAGCTCGGCGATTTTTTCAATCAGTGTCTTCTTGTTGACCTGATAGGGTATGGCCGTAACGATCAGGGCCTCGCGATCCTTACGAATCGTCTCTACGTGGACCTTCGCCCGCATGATGATCGAACCGCGGCCCCTATGGTAAGCCGAAAGAATGCCACCGCGGCCCAGGATCATCGCGCCTGTTGGGAAATCGGGTCCCGGCAAGATCTGCACGAGTTCGTCGATCGAAATCTCAGGATTGTCGATGTGCGCCAGGCAGGCATCGATCACTTCGCCCAAATTGTGTGGCGGGATGTTCGTGGCCATGCCGACGGCAATGCCGCCGGCGCCATTGACCAGCAGATTGGGAAAGTTAGCTGGTAGCACGGACGGCTCTTGCAGCGTGCCGTCGTAGTTCTCGCGAAACTCGACCGTGTCCTTGTCGAGATCATCGAGAAGATGGCCGGCCACCTTTTGCAGGCGGGACTCGGTATAGCGTTCCGCAGCCGGCGGATCGCCGTCGATGGACCCGAAATTTCCTTGGCCGTCGATCAGGGGCAAACGCAGCGAGAAGTCCTGAGCCAGACGCACGAGCGCATCATAAATCGCAAGATTGCCGTGTGGGTGATACTTACCCATCACTTCACCCACGATGCGGGCGGATTTCACATATTTCTTGTTCCAGTCGAGCCCCAGTTCCTGCATCGCGTAGAGGATCCGCCGATGTACGGGCTTGAGGCCATCGCGAACGTCGGGGAGCGCGCGACTGACGATGACGCTCATGGCGTACTCGAGGTACGAGCGCTTCATTTCGTCGATGATCGGCACCGGCTGGACGTCACCGGAATGATCCGGACGTCCACTCTCCTCGTCGCGCTTCTTGGTCAAAGAACACCATTCCCGGTCAGTGTTGAGTCTCAGCGGCCCGACAGCAGGCAGCACTTGGATAAATTACCGGGCTGCGTAGCCCGGACTGTGGCGGCAGCGCAACCATGGATCTCACCCCAGTTGCCCTTCTCCCCATTTTTTACGTTTCACATCATGCCGTTACGAATTGTACTTGGCGTCGCAAGGGGCCACCACAATTGGACTTGCTCCGGTCACAGTCCGACCCTATTTCAGCGACCGACGATGAGCCGCCGCGTTTGCAGGCGGCACGTCGCGGCGCGATTATGAAAACTGCGCCGCCCACCCACAAGGAACCTCACGCCATGAAACAGATCATCTGCGGCGCCTTCGCATTGCTCGCCCTCGCCGCAACTGCACACGCAGAACCACAGATCCCGGAAGGCATCTTCCTTAAGGCGCAAACCGCGGACGAGTACCTCGCCAAGGACCACCTCATTGGGATGAAAGTCAAAGGTCCCGATGGCAAGATCATCGGCGACATTGAAGACCTCATTATCTCCGACGGCAATCAGGTCGTTGGCATAGTCATGGGCACCGGCGGGTTCCTGGGGCTCGGCGAAAAGCGGGTCGGCGTCGCGCTGCAGTCGTTGAAATTTGAGGAGAACGGCGGTCAGATTTCCGTTGCTCTGCCGGAGGCCACCGCCGAAGTTCTTGCTGCGGTTCCGGCCTACGAGCGCGCCCAGCCCAAGAAATCGCTGTTGGAACGCGCCAAAGAGAAGGCGCGCGAATTGAGCGATAAGACGGCGGCAACGACGAAGGATGCCGTCGAGCGGGCGAAGCCGGCCCTCGATGAGGCGAAACAGAAGGCTCAAGAGGCCTATGAGAAGGCCAAGGAAGCCGTCGCGCCGACCATCGAAAAGGCCAAGGAAGCCGTCCAAGAGGCCGTCGATGCGGCGAAGGATGCGGCAAAGCCTGACGCACCAGCCCCGAACGGCGCAACGACGCCGCCGGCGGCAGAGCCTCCTGCTCCCGCACCAGCCGCGCCAACCACGCCATAGCGCGGACACGTTTGATTATGCGACCACGCCCAGCTTGAGCAGCAGGGCGTGGTCTGTGCTTGAAAGGGATGTGACGAAATCGGACGCGAGTTTAAAACCCCGAGCGTTCGATTTGGGACTAGGACCCAACCCGATTGAGGTAAGGACGCCGC
>JAKALI010000390.1 GCA_021813195.1 Pseudomonadota bacterium | reverse complement strand
GGCGGTCGCCACCGCGCAGCGTCCGGTAGATGTCGCCATGCCGGAACGTCGTGCTCTCGGTCTCGAAGGTGATCTCGATCAGGTCGTGTAGAAAACGCGCCGCCTCGACGTCGGCCTTCATGCCGAAGAAGACATAGCGCAGCATGCCGTCAGCACTCTCTTCCGACCAGACCCGGCAGTCGCAGAACCGGGCGAGGGGCTGCATGCAGGAATCGACCGGCGCGCGGCGCTTGCGGTCTGTGGTGACGCCCACCCCCTGGCAATCGGAGCCGCGGACCGAGACCGCGTCCAGGGTCAGATCGTGGCGATCCAGCAGCTCGGCAACCTTGGCAGCGGCGGCCATGGCTTCCTCTTGCGTGCAGCCGCGATCGACGGTCTTGGCCCGCAACGCCTGAATACGCTGAATCACCCGCTCGAGATCCGCCGCCGCGGAGGCGCTCGCGGCTGGCCCCGTCGGCGCCGAATGAGTCCAGCGCGTCCGCAGCCGCTGGAACAGATCGCGTGCGCTCGTCTCCATGGCGCCTTGTGCGACGTAGTTTGCGATGGCAGCGGCGGCGGCGTCGAGCCCGTCGGCCTGGCCGCTCACGCCGACCCGGGCGCGCTGGGCGATCGTTTCCATCTGCAAGCCGGCGATCCGTTCAAACGCCACCTTCAGCCCCGCCGGTGCGTCGGGATCCGCCTGGCCGTAAAGCCCGCAGGCGTCGATCAGATTGTCCACGGACGCCAGCTGTCGGGCCTCAAGGACGAGATCGTTCGTCTCCTCCGCCCCGCCGGCGGCGATCCAGCGAAGCGCCAGACGTTCGACTTCGGTCAAATGGTCTTCGAGTTCCCCGATGGCGTCCACGAGCATCGCCGCATCCAGTTCGACGAGGCGTTGCGGGATTGGCAGGAAGCCGCGCCGGGCCACGTCCCGGTAAAGATTGGCGGCACAGCGATGCCCGAGGGGGCGGCCGGGGCGGGCGAACTTCATCGCCGCGGCGAGCGTCGCCTCGTCGAGCGCGAACAGCGGCGAAATGAGGACATGGCGGCCGCTGGCCAGCGGGCAAAGCCGCATGGCCGTCGGCAGACCGGCCGCCTCAGGGGCAATGCGCGCTTCCAGCAAGCGGAGACTTTCCCCCGTGACGAGATCCGTCAGGTGGACGACATCTTGTCCCTCCCGGCGGGCGATCCTGACCAGCCGAAATTGGGCGGCACCGAGCGCGTCCAGCGCCCGGCGTTCCACCGGCGTTTCCGGCCGGGTCTTGTTCAGCAGGCGGTCGACCGCAGTCCGGCCGCTGGCCGACGGCGTGAAGAGTTCCAGATCGGCGGCCATCGCCATGAGACAAATCTGGGCGTCTTCGCCTTGGGGCAGCTCTGCATGTCCGGTCAGCCAGCGCCGCAAGGTCTTGTGCACCACGCTGATGGGCGCATGGTGTTCGATCATGTCGTCGACATGCCGGCCGATCGCCTCAAGGATCTCATAATCAGCGTCGATGTCGTCGATGGCTGCGTGCTCGGGCCTCATGAGGCGGCTCCTCATCCGCAAGGGTCGGTGCTTCCAACGGTAAGATTGGACCATGATTCTCGGCTCTCGCGGAAGGACGCGGCGTGAATTGGCTGCGAGTCATGGCAGCGTCAAGACTCAAACGAGCAGACCCCGCCATGGTGCCTACGTAGCCGACGAACAAAGCTGAGCGACCGGCTACGGAGCCGGTGGCCTGGGACAGTTCTATAGGCTCGCCGATCGAGCGCACATCATCGGCAGACGCGTGCGCGCCGAGGCCGGTGTCTCAGGCGGGCAGATGGGGAGTGAAATGACGAACGGATTTGGCAAGATGCTGCACACGGAGCTGCTGTGTGGCACTGTGGCTTTAGCGGGTCCGGCTGTTGCCGGTGCACTGCTCGGCGGCAGTCTAGGTTCCGACCAGTAAGCCAGAACTCCATGCAAAATCAATATTTTATAGAGAAGGAAATCTAGCCTTATCTGAAACTGCGGCCGGACAAAGTCTGGAAATCGGAGCATTTTCTACGAAAATGCTGGTTGTGCCGCCTTGGGTGCGGGCTGGGTTGCAATCGGGCGAAGGAGGGTTTATTAGTATCAACATTGTTGATACGGAGATTCCGATGCGCGTCACGGTCAAGAAATGGGGCAACAGCGCCTCCGTTCGTATCCCGTCTCCCGTCATGGAAGCCGCGCACGTCCGGCTAGACCAGCAGGTGGACGTGCGGGCAGAACGGGGCCGCATCATCATCGAGCCGGTGCGCGCCCCCACCTTCGATCTGGCGACCCTGGTTGCCGGGATCACAGACGAAAACCGCCACGCCGAAATTGAATCTGGCGGCCCGGTCGGCAACGAGATTCTATAGTGCCACCCGCCTATGTGCCGGATGCTGGCGATATTGTCTGGATCAATTTCGATCCCGAGGCGGGGCATGAACAGGCCAAGCACCGCCCGGCTGTGGTTCTCAGCCCTGCCGATTACAACCAACGCGCTGGCTTGCTTCTGTGTTGTCCCACCACGACCAAGATCAAAGGCTATCCCTTCGAGGTGAAGCTGTCAGGCCGGCCCGCCAGCGTGGCGCTGGCCGATCAGGTCAAGAGCTTCGATTGGCGGGCGCGCAGCGCACAAAAGAAGGGCCACGCGACGGCTGGCGAACTTGCAGAAATTCGGGCGAAGCTACACCCGCTGATTGGATAGCGTAGTACGGTGTTAATCATTGCGCGTTCATCGCCCCTGTACGGCGATTGTGCAGCGTTCTTCCTTTTTGGCTTTCGTCGCCGCGTCACGGCAGGCCGCAATCCGGTCCTTGCTGGCGCGCACGAAAACGGAAACGCCATGAATCCCACCAGCAACCTCGCCCGGGCGGCCATCGCCAATCATTGCCGCTGGTCCTGCTTGGCCTTGCGCCGTGCCGTACCGCTTGGCGCAAAGCAAGCGCCGGACGCGCCAGCCCCTCTGCGATCCCCGGCCGGACGCCGCCCCTCAAGCCCGACCGCAAAACGCCGAAAGGCCCCCGATCGGGGGCCTTTCGGCGTCACAGGCTGATGCATTTTACTCCGGCCGATGCAATTTTGCTCCGGCGTTGACAATCTGGGCTCGGTCGAAGATCGCGGAGCCAAATGCGGGATCGACCATTCATCTCCGCCGCTGGTATGGCAGTCAATCTACGACCCTGATACGTGAATTCTGGCGCTCCTATTCGCTCGCCGCTGCGGAACCGGAATATCTGTGTTATCGTGCGGCGCAACGCCGCACACCGGCGAATGGCTGATTGGCCGAACGGTGCCATGCTACAAGGCCCAGATTTTCGTGCCACTCCAGTATGTTCGCGTCGGTGGTGGGCTGTGCGCACGGTATTTTGCTTTGTGCTCTCCTTCAAATAGATGAGCCGGACCATGCGACGCAAGACAGCCATAACCGGCGTGATGACGTTCTTTGCGGCGTCGCCCGACCCGTACTACCAAATCCGTGCGGAGCCTTCGCACCCGCTCGCGGCGGAATTTCTCGCCCTGTGGCACGAAGAGAGTCGGGTGCGCAACCTTGTGGTCGGCAAAGACATTCCGTCGCGGCCGTTCGCACGGTTTCTGTCGCATCTGATGATCGTGGAGCCGGTCGATGGCGCGACCGACTGCAAGGTCCGCATCGCCGGTGAAGCGGTGCGCAAACGCTACGGACGCGACGTAAAGGATGCCCGATTTTCCGAGCTTTTCTCGCCGGCCGTATGTGCGGACAACATGATGCGGCTGCGCGAAGTGCTACGCACCGGTACCCCCATCATCTTCGACGCCGCCATCATCCGCGATGACGCCCCCGCGCTCTGCTATGAAGTCCTGCTCCTCCGCATCCTCGCACCAGACGAGAGCACCTACTGGAACATCGTTGGCATATTTATGCTCGATGCCTGACACCACCCGCACATTTTGCGGCGCAATCCCTCTCACCGCGCGCGCAGCAGGCCTTTGTTCACGCCGGATGCCGCAGCAAAACGGCACGCGCAAGCTGGTGCGCCGGAATACACTTGCCGCACCGGGGATCTGATTCGAAACCATCATGCCGATCGCATGGCCCGTCCTGTGGCCCGAGAGGGTGGCGTTCGTCGCGGCGGTCGCGGTCGCGGCGGGGATTTTGTTTTTCTGGCTCGTCCTCACCGTCGGCGTCGGGTCTCTGGGCGCTACCAACCTTGATCGTGCCGCGCTCGGATGGCTCTTCGAATCCGAAACTGGTCTGGTGCTGCCGCTATGGCTTGGACTTCGCGCGGTCTTTGTCGGCATTGCCCTGGTGCGCCGATACCGCAGGCCTCCAAACCGGCAAGCTTTACGCGGCAATCTTCCGCGCGGCCCGAGGACCGACGCATAGCGCGCGGGCCGAAGGATATTTTGAGGTTACGCTTTCCGCCCTGAGCGCGCGGCTTCGCGTGTCCCGCGTCCCACTCCAGGATAGCGGCCCAGGCCGGCCGCCTTGGCCAGTGCCGAACGGGTCTTCGTATATCGGGGCGCGGTCATGGGATAATCCCCCGGCAGACCCCATTTGGCCCGATAGTCATCGGGCGACAATCCGTGCCGCGTCCGCAAATGACGCTTCAGCATGCTCAATTTGCGTCCATCCTCCAGGCAGACAAGATAATCGTCGGCGATGGATTTTTTCACCGGGACTACCGGCTTGGCGGACGGCAGTGTCCCTGTCGGCGCGCCTTGCAGCCCGTTTAGCGCTCCATAAATTTTGCGAAGCGCGGCGGGCACATCGCCTGCGGGCAGCGTGTTCGTCCGCACATAGGCTTCAAGCAGAGCGCAGGCCAAGCCCAATCCCGGTGGCACCTTCGACGACTCGTCCGCTGCCGTATCCGCCATGGCGTTTCTCCTTGCAGGCACCAGGATATCCCAGTTTGGGCAATTCTACAGCGGGTGCAGGCAATTCTAGGCAATCACGGTATATATACGGTTAGGACGACGTAGCTCTCGCAGAAGACCGGTAATGA
>JAKALI010000389.1 GCA_021813195.1 Pseudomonadota bacterium | reverse complement strand
TCTGTCCGTCCCCAATTCTCTGTCCGGTTTCGGCGGTGGGGCCGATCTCCACGCGGACCCCGGCATTTCCGGGCTTCGGCGGCTGCCGGCACAAGAATAGGAGCAGCAATGCGGCTGCGATAATGACTCCCGTGAATGGTGAAACGGCCCGCGCGCACGGGTGGCAAGGCGGCTTGCGACAGCGCCACCCAGTTCAAATCAGGCACGCTTGAGAGTGTGAACGGTGGAATGTCGAGTCCGGTCACGGCGGCTAACGTAACGGCAAGGTCGGCAGGCTCGGGGGGCGTGCTGTAATAGGCTTCGATGAGCCAACCCGTTCGATCGTCACGTTCGAAGATCGACAAGGCCTCTGGAGCCGGTTCAATGAGATTATCTAGGGCGCCGGCCACGGTGTGCGCCGCATCGCGATCGTCGATATCGAGGGAGAGTTTGTGCGAGGTCATCTGGCATCCGCCGGGTCGCGGCCCTCGGTCTCGGTTCCAACCGGACCCACCGCTTCGCGGACGCGTAGCGGAATTTCAAGCGTGCGGAAAGTCCTCGATGTCCAGTTCGCTGCCCTCGGCGTGCTGGGTGTAGGGCAGGTGGTCGAGGTAGGCATCCCATTTGGCATCGAGATGATCTGCGGCGGCCCTCGGCGGCAGCGTGTGCAGAACGCCGTTGGCGTCCTCCTGAACAAGCCCCTCAGCCTCCAGTCGTTCCAGAGCATCCTCCAGATCGAAATCGACCTCAACACCGAACGTCGAGGTGAGATAGCGCTCAATCGCTTGGTCCATGTGAGGGAGATCGGACCGTTTGGCGGTGACTTTCGCCAGCACGCTGTAGAGCAGCATCTCCTCCTTGACGTCCTCCTCGGCCGCGCGGTCGGAAAGCTTGATCAGCACGCCGCGATTGTCGGCCATGGCATGGAAATAGAGGTTCTGCGCCATCACGACCATGTAGCGCTGCTTCTGGTTCATGAAGTTGACGCCCTGGCGGAAGGCGATGCCGCCGAGACCCGCAACGGCCCCGGCAAGGGCCACCGGATTGGTGGCCGTCAGACCACCAGCGGCGATCTTGCCCGCAGTTCCAAAGACACCCATGCCGAGCGCGCCGCCACCCGTCACGCTCAGTTTGATTTTGTCCATCAGACGGAACCGCACGCGCGTGTTGGGAAAGATCATCTCCACATCGGAACGTGGGATGTTCTTGAATAGCTTCAGATAGATGTTGTCGTCGCTGACCTCTTTGGGGATGGTTGCCCGCAGAGTCTTGACCTTTCTCTCGGCCTCCTTGCGCGTGAGTTTGGGGTTGGCGGTCATCAATTCTGCGACGTGCGCGTCGAAGGCCTTGAGCTTGAACAGAAGAAACAGGCGGCGAAAGATTGGAATATCGAACTCTTCTTTGCGCATGAATTTCTTCAGTTGACGCCGCTGGTCACGACGGGTCGATGCTCCGCGGTAATAGATGATGCACTCTTCGAAAACGCTGAAATCGACGTGCAGATCGAGCCCGTAGTGGCTCTCCTTGGTCAGGATTCTTTCTACGTCGCTCGT
This sequence comes from Pseudomonadota bacterium, assembly GCA_021813195.1. The sequence continues at coordinate 3,427 of JAKALI010000389.1, read as the reverse complement.
ATCGATGCGTTCGTAGTTGGCGCGCTTCAAGATATGCTCGACGCCCGCAACGACCCGCTTCTGGAGCCGCTTGCGATCTTGTGCCGAGTATTGGCGCGTTTGCAGCAGATCGCTGTCGGGATTGAACGGTTCGTAGGCGCGCAAAAGTTTGAGCAGGTGCTCCGTGTGCAGCTGCCGCCGCCAGAAATTCAAATATTTGAACAGGCGGCGCGCCTCGTCAGCATCCCCATTGGGCCACGCTTCGGGCACAGTCAGGCGGTCGACCAGAGCCAGCGTGGTAACGGGAATGAAACGTTCACGGGGGCGCTGATCGTCGGGTGCCACTACGTCGGTCCCTTCTGCGACGGACGTCGTGCTATGGCCGTTGACAGCGTACGGCTCGCCTGCTGCGTAACCGGGATGTGCCGATCTGCCAGAACCGTTCGTCCCGTATGCCCCGGACGCCATGGACCCCACTCCCTTTGCGGCGATTTCCGCGTTTCCGGTGAATTTTTTGGCCGCAATCCCTGGCGGTTACGGCCCCACCCCACCCTAAGCGAGCCACGCCCGAAGTTTTAGGCTGGCTCAACTCGCCTTGTCGAGCCTAACGGCTGAAATGTTCGGGATTTTGACAGGGTTGGCAGCGGATCTCGCCGGTGGGCAGATTGGCGCCAAGCTAACGGTGCCGTTCAATATGAATGTGGAGATCCCGGCCTCATCAACCGCATCGCGGACCAGGGAGACCATTTGGGCGTTGCGAGGATAAGTGAACGCTGTTGGAAAGCGCCCGGGATCGCCTTAGTCATGCCTTTGTCGGGTACAAATGACTTATGTCCTGATCAGCGAAATGCGCCCAAAGGGGGCAACGGTGCGCACATTCGAACGGGCCGCGAGGACCACGATTTTCAGCGCCATATGGGCGACTTTGCCGCTCGGCATGGCTTACGCCCAGCAGATCGTAACGCGGGTGGAAGGTCCGCAGCGGTTGGTGATGCCCTACGCATGCACGATCGAAGGCGGGATCGTGCGGGTGCAACCAAGTCCAGAGCGCGTATTTGAGTTAAAGGCGGGGCGTCAGTACCGCAGCTTCACAACGTGCGATCCGCCGTTTTCGAACAACTGCGAGACGATGATCCTGCATCGTTTCGACCTGCCATGCGCGGGGAGCGAGGTGCCATGGGTACGCGTCGTTGCAGCGATCCGACGGACCAAATTGGGGACCGCCGATCTCGAGAACGGTCATGTCGTGTTGACGCGTTCTTCTAGCCGTTTGGTCGGCGCTGCGCCGAGCTGCTCGCGGACGGCCAGCAATTCCAGCCGCAACGGCCACCCTCTCACTGATGCGAGCGGTGAATGTCTGCCGTGGAAGACCGCTCGCCCCTCCCACAAGATCATCCTGCCCCAAGGCTTTGCGCCGGCCGAGGAAGTTGGCGCCCGCTTCATCGAGATGCCGGGGCGGGCAATCGGCGAGCGATCGCTCGTTTCGTCATTTGCCGCTATGGGTGCACAACCTTCTCTGGATGCCTCAAGCGGTGAGAACATTCTCAGTGACTTCGACGACGATGGTTTGCGAGAACTCACACAGGCTGCGCTGGCTGAGGTGCTGCCCGCGGACGCCGACCCCTGGGCGCCGACCATCCAACTGGCCGATATGCGATCGCTTCGTCACGAGGCCCCCCAAGAGTCGCACGCCTGGATCTTTGGCGTTTTCGTGGCTGTTTTGGGCAGCATTCTTCTTGCGGCAGCGGCTGTGGTGCGGCTGCGCAATCCCCTCGGGGTGCGCGTTTGGACCGAGACCATCGCAGCACAGCTTGCCACGGCGAGCCAATCGGTGACCGGTTGGGCGCGAACCGGGTTCCAGCGTGCAGGTGTCAAAAATCCTCTGGCGGTTGCAGCTTGCGGCGTTGCCAATGCAGGCGAACGGGTTCGAGACGCGCTCCACTCAGGTGCTCAAAGTGCACGCGCGCTCGTCGATCGTGCCCGCACACGCAACGCCGATGCTGCGGACGAAGGCGAGTTTGCGGACCTCTTCGACGGTATCGCGCAGGCGGTTGCCGTAGTTCGTGAACGCGTGGGTGGTCTTGGGGCTGCGCCTGTAGTTCAAGAGGTTCTGGCTGGCGACCTTGCGCGACTCGAAGAACGTCTTGCAGCGCTGCGGGCTCAAGCGGATTCAGGATGCGAGACGGTCATCAAAATTACAGCACAACTGCGGTTAATCACACGCGAGCTTGATCGTATCGCCGGGCTGGCCGCCAGGGCCCGCGATGGGATTGCCGTCAACGGACCCGGCCAGCAGACCGCAGCCCCGCAGACCGGCAACCCGCTCGTGCGCGAATGAGTAAGGCCTCAATCCCCTGGTCCGCGCAAGCCTTGCTGCGACCGTGAGCCCCCGGGGGCGTCGACGTCCCGCTATTCAGTGCGCCGTGCGCGCGCCTTCGCTGCCCAGCCGCACAAGATGTCGTGGCCGACGGTTGCAGCCGCCAAGGCCGTGATTTCCGCTTGGTCGTAGGGCGGCGAGACTTCAACGATGTCCGCCCCCACGATGTCGAGGGCGCCGATCGCGCGGACGATTTCGAGGGCCTGCCAGCTTGCCAATCCGCCTGCAACCGGCGTGCCCGTACCCGGCGCGTAGGCGGGATCGAGCACGTCGATGTCGAAGCTTAGGTACGCCCGGCGTTTGCCAACACGTTCGGTAATGGCGGCGATGGCGGCATCGATGCCGTTGCGGTGGATCCACGGCGCGGTTAGCACCGCAAAGCCATGGGTCTCGGGGTTGTGGCTGCGAATGCCGACGTGGATCGAATGCCCCGCATCAACGATGCCATCGTTTTTCGCCCGTAAAAACATCGTCCCATGGTCGAGGCGGCAGCCGTCGTCGGGCCAGGTGTCGGAATGGGCGTCAAACTGGATCAGCGCGAGCGGGCCGTGCACGGCCGCGTGTGCCTTGAGCAGCGGATAGCTGACGAAGTGGTCGCCACCAAGAGCCAACAGCTTGCACCCTTCACGCAGAATGTCGAGCGCCTGAGTTTCGATGTCCCCGGCAACGTCTTGGGGCCGATGCGGGTCCAGATAGAAGTCACCCCAGTCGATGGTCGGCAATGCCGCGAACGGATTGCCGCCGAACGGGAAACTGTCAGCCGAGCCGAGTTCGGCCGAGGCGGCGCGAATGGCGCGTGGCCCAAGGCGTGCACCAGGGCGATTGCTGGTGGCGCCATCGAAGGGTACGCCGCATACGACAGCGACAGCCGCGCTGAGATTGCGCGAGAATGGCCGCCGCAGGAAGCTCGCTGCACCAGCAAACGTCATTTCAGGCCAGCGGGCGGATGGATCAGAACTACGAAACGCTTGGTCACCCCGCCGCGGCGTCAGGTTCGCAGTTTGGGAAAGTGTGGGAGGACCTGAGGAACCTGACGCGTGCTCGGCGTGGTGCGAGACAAAATGAGGAACG
>JAKALI010000388.1 GCA_021813195.1 Pseudomonadota bacterium | reverse complement strand
GCCGACATCATCAAGGTCGCGATGATCCGGGTCCACCGCGAGCTGCGGGCCGCCGGCGTGTCCACGCGCCTGATCCTCCAGATGACGACAGGCCTCACCGAGGCACAGAGCGAGTACCTCCGGGCGCTTTATGACCGCATCCGCGCCAGCGACGGCGAGCAGGCCCTTGCCTATATCGAACGCCTTCTCCGCCAGACGGGGCAGGACATCGCCGCGCCAGCCGACAACGGGCAGCGCCCCGCCGGAGCCCCCACATCCGGCAACTGGCGCGGCACCATCGGCGCTGTCTCCCGTGGTCTTCGGATCGTAAGAGACCGGCTCGCGCGCATGCAGCGCACCAGCGGCCAGATGCGGGCGAGCAAGAAGCTCAAGGAACTGCCCTTCGAGCCACTTCCCAATCCGTTCGCCGAGCCCGACAAGATCATTCAGCCGGGGCAGGTCTCGATCCTCTACCTTGCCGGCTACGATCACATCACGCAGTGCTCGATCGCCGCCCTGACTCTGGAGACGCTCTTCGAGTTCAGGGCCAATCTGACCGACCGCATCCCTCCGTTCTTCGCGGTCGTGGAGGAAGCGCATACGTTCATCCCCTCCGCCCGCGAGGGCACCGAAGACGCCGTCTCGCTTCCCGTTATCCGGCGCATGATCACCGAAGGCCGGAAGTTCGGTACAGGGCTCATGCTGATCTCGCAGCGGCCGAGCCGCCTGGACGAGACCATCGTCTCGCAGTGCAACTCCTTCCTGATCTTGCGTCTCGTCAACCCGCGCGACCAGACGTTCGTGCGCGCCGTCATGGAAAACCTGACCGATTCCGACGCTCGCATGATCCCCGGCTTCGGTCCCGGTCAAGGAATCGTCAGCGGTCAGGTCGTGCGCTTTCCACTTGCCGTCAAAGTGGACATGGACGCCGAGCTGCGCCTCGCCGAGATTGGCGATGAGGACTTCTTCGACCAGCTGGACGAGTGGGAGCCCGATGAGGATGCGGGAACGCGCTCGGACATTGCTTCCGCGATGCAGGGCGTCAAGAAGAGGCGCAAGAAGCAGGACTAACGGGTACCATGGATGTCCTGACACCAGAGCAGCGCCACCTCAACATGAGTCGCATCAAGGGTCGCGACACCGCGCCAGAGATGATCATCCGACGCGCCCTGCATGCGCGCGGCTTCCGATACCGGCTCCACGACAAACGGCTTCCGGGACGCCCCGACCTCGTCTTCCCCAAGCATCACGCCGTGATTTTCATCCACGGATGCTTCTGGCATGGCCACGAATGCCACCTCTTTAAGTGGCCCGCCACCCGCCGCGAGTTCTGGAAGGGCAAGATTGGAGGCAACCGCCAGCGTGACCAAAAGGCGATCGAGAAGCTCTATTCGCTCGGCTGGCGGGTCATGGTCGTTTGGGAATGCTGCATTAACGGCTCTCAAAAGCGGGCGCTGTCAGACATTCTCGACACCTGCGAAGCGTTTCTCACTTCTTCCAGGCCGGTGGCAGTTCTAGCTGCGAATCGTACTTGATCGGGGAACGTTGGATCGGAGCCATAGCCGAGGATGGCCCAGGCGCAGACAGTCGAAAGGTGAAAGAGGCACGCTCAAAATGTACTCAGCACAGGGAATTAAAGAACTCTATATCCTCCTGCTATGCGGTCAGTCGGTCCAGCATGGATTGTGGGGCCCTCCATTGAGTTCGGAAGACCTTGAACTCTATGCGGACAGCTACGCCCGAAAGGGCTCGCCTGAATGGCAACATCGCCGGGACAATGCATTCAATGCATTCAGCCTAACAGTTTCCGCCTATGCATTGCGCGCGATTTGCTCCCTCACTCCGTATCATGGCTTGGAAGTATCCCGCGCTGTTACCGAACTAAAACAATGGCGCGACCCCGACGGGGGCTATGGCTCAAGCAGTCATGAGGTCGGGCCATTCAACCAGAAGCGAAAGTATATTAACGTCACCGCGCGCCATACCGCAGCCGCCCTGAGGCTCCTAACTTGGTCAAGCCAAGCCTCGCCGGGGTACAGCCAATCGATAAATTGGCTACTCAGTCAACAGCTGACGGACGGACACAATGACTGCGGGGGATGGACCGATGATCCCCGGAGTCAAAAAGCCGACTGCTGCAGTACAGCAATGGCTCTTGGAGCACTCTCCGATCACCTGCAAGCTTCCGGACACTCGCTGTCAAGCGAAGTTACGGAGAAGATAAGGCACGCGATTGCCGCAGGCCTGAACTGGCTGAGGCGCGACTATCGCGGGCCTGATGATCAATGGCAATACCTCAATACGGATCTAGCTATTGCCGATACGTGCCTTGTAATTGACAACCTCCTGCCGCTTCTCGCAGCTGACTGGCTGAATAGCGAAGCGCGCCACTTTATTCGTAGTTGCATTTCCGATCTTGGGGCCCGCATCGATCAGGATGGACGGGAAGTATATACGTAGCGTACCGTGTGGCAGAATCGCTGTGTTGCAGTAGGATTCCGTCAAGGTTCGACGTGATTTGCTTGGCGCAACCGAATCATTGCACGTTCGCAACCACGGCAAGCATATAAGGGCGGCCTTATATGGCTACGACGATCGAGGGGGATCGCCATGACATACGGCCAGCAGCCGGTTAACTGCGTGTTAACCAGACTCGCGGCAGCCTTGACCTCGTAACTCGCATCCGCAACTAATCAAGTTCACGAGGCGTGGAGCGGACGGGAATCGAACCCGCCAGGGCGCACCTCCAGACGGTTGACCCGGGCACCAGCCCACCGCCCCACTCTTCGCGAACTGGAACGCTGAACTGATGGTCGGCTCGACCCCGACCAGACAGGGGTAGGACGATTCGTGGCGAAGGTGAAGAACGAGGCAGCAACATCGAAGGCCGAACTCAGCTCGAGCGCGGAGTTCGAGCGGACGGTCGGGAAACTGCTCTCGACACCGCCGCAGCCGCGCGACGGAACAAAAGTGGGCGCCAAGCCGAAGCCGGGCGCCCGCGACGCTGGTAGTACTGGTCGGAAGGGCTCAGGGAAGTAACTTTGGCGAGTGGCTTCCTGAGTTCTTCCGATTACCGTTTCGTCGTTGGAGAGCGGAAAGCGTCTTTGACCAGCGTGATGCCGTGGTCGCAATCCGCCTCGTTATTGTAGCCCTCGCTTGAGTCCGCGATGATGCGGCCATTGATGGCTACGAGCCGCCAACGCCAGAAAAAGCGCGCGTCGCGGTATTTGACGAAGGTAGAGGTGTAGTTTCGTTGCGTATTCACGGGTATTTCCTTTCGGAAGTGGTTGGATGGAACGCAGATACGAAACGCACATGTTCACCTACCGCCATGATGGGGCAGAGTGGACGCTTGTACTGCAGGCCACTGACGCTGATGACGCGCGAGTCCGCATTGGCAAGCTGGCATACGCAACCTATGACGGCGTAGTGCAATCGCAACTGCCAGCGGCCATAGCCCCCATCGGAATAGTCTCCGTGTGGGCACAGAACCTCGCAGCCTTACTCTTGCCGCGATTCTTCGGGGTGCGCTAGCGCCGCAGTCCGCGACGCCAATTCACGAAATGTTTCGCTTTCTGACGGGCTGTCCTACGCCGCGTCAACTGGCCGGTAGGTCAGGCGCTTGCCGCCGATGCCCTTGAGTGCCGTGTTGGCCCGCTGGGTGTCGTCGATCTCTAGCGCGATGCGGTTGTTCCACTTGAACGCGACCTCGTTGACGTAGCGCTGCAAGTGCTGCTCCGAGACGGCGTGGTGGGTGCCGTACATCTGGCGCTTGATGATCGCGAAGAAGCTCTCGACCGTGTTGGTGTGGGTGTCGCCGCGCACGTACTCGTCGGCTCCGTGGTTGACGGTATCGTGCGAGCGGAACTCGCGGCCCATGGCGTCATAGATCGCGGCATAATCGGTCTTGAGGTGGCTGTCCCGCTTCGCCTTGGTAACCAGAACCTCGCGCACCGTCTTGGCCGTCACGTCGGCAACGTGGCGGGCCCGGACCTCGCCGCCGCGCTCGACTAGCGCCACGACAGGGCGCTTCGGCGGGATCGGCTTGCCCTTGTGAACATTCTTCGCCTTGCCGCCGACGAACGTCTCGTCTGCCTCGATCGTCTTGCCGCCGCCTCCGATCGGTCCCTCCGAGGTTGCGGCTGGCGTCATCGCCTCGCGGATGCGCTGGCACATGAACCACGCGGTCTTGTACGTGAGCCCGAGTTGGCGATGGATCTGATGAGCGGAAATGCCCTTCTTCGCGCCGGTCATTAGGAACGTCGCGAGCAGCCACTTGTTGAGCGGGATTTTCGACTTCTCGAAAACCGTGCCGACCGTCACCGAATAGGGCTTCTCACAGCCCTTGCATTTGTAAACGCCGGGGCGCGTGCTTTTGCCTGCGAGTTTCGTCGCTTCATGCTTCGCGCCGCAATGCGGGCAAACCGGGCCTTTCGGCCAGCGCTGCGCTTCGAGGTATTGGCGGGCTTTCTCGGCGTCGGAGAAAATCGGGTTCGTCAGGTCGATCATTGGGAAACCCCGTTGACTATCTGACGAGAATATAGGTCAAGAGCGCCGGTACGTCAAGTATATAGTTCCCGGATGGACTGATCGGCAAAGCGCAAAAAATGCATGCCAGAAACATAATTTGGACAATCCTTGTGATCGGATCTCCTGAAGCTTCTATGGAGTTGCCCGAACTCAAACCTCAGCTCGCAGCCGCGACTAATGCCCTGTTGTCCCTCAAGGCGCAGGATTCGTTTTGGACCCAGATCGGCTTGATCGACGTCGCCGCACTAATTCAAGCCGCCGCTGTGGCCGATAACATCAAAATCTCCCGAACGGAGGTTGAGAACATCGCAAGCGCCATCGCGACCAGGGGTGATGCCGAACATTACCCTTTTGAATTGGCAAACAATCTGCGGGGCTTAATCCAACCCGCAGTACTTGCCCGGTGCATGTTCATGGTTTCTGCGGGGCGATACTCGAATCCGATTCGCA
>JAKALI010000387.1 GCA_021813195.1 Pseudomonadota bacterium | reverse complement strand
CGGCGGGATTTGAACCCACGACCCCCAGTCCCCCAGACTGGTGCGCTAACCAGGCTGCGCTACGCTCCGAAGGCGCTCCTTTTGCCCCGACCCGGCCCGTAGGTCAATCACGTATCCGCAGACCAGAGGGATCTGCGGGGCGCTCGTGTGCGACGCCTCACTTCAACTTGGAACTCTTTCCCCTCGGACGAGCTTGTACACGAGGTCGCAGAATTCAGCCGTTGCGGCGCGCCTGCACCTGCTCAAAGACGTCCGCGAAGCCGCCCGCCCCCAAGTCAACGAAGCGCGCATCGCAGGGGGCCCATCAGCGCCCCGCGATCAGATCAGCAGGTCGCCAACCCCGCGAACCAAACGGAGGCCGGTGAAACGCCAGCCGCCGAAGCGGAACTGTCGCGGCTCTACGACAAGCGCGATCGGGACTTAAGACGTGGCCGAAGCTCCGCCGTGGGCCAAAGCGCTCAGGCGGGTGCGCGATCCGCCCCCTTGGCATTCCGTTGCATTCGGGTACGGCCATTCAACGGTTCGCGGTCGCGCGCAGCGCCCGCAATTCAGCAAGTGTATCTGGCAGTCGCCGGAGTTCGGGTAGAGGAATTCCGTTGGGTAGGGCAACCGCCGCAAAACACCCCTTGGGTGCCCTAACATCAAAAACCCGCGGCAAATTTTGGGGAGGACTCGTCGTTGTCGATCTCAACCCTGCGTTGGCGGATGCGCAGTCCCGGCTCCTCCCACCCCAGATGCCGAACGCGCCAAGCAAGGCACCGATGCCGCTGCCATCGGCCTTGGCACAGGCTTCCAGGCGCACCCACGCCTGCAAGGTCCGCGCATTGTCCGCCTCTGGTAACGGCGACCCGCGCGCCACGGCGAGAGCAGCGTGCTCAATCGCCTGTCTGCGCTGAGGCCTCAGGTGCACAGGCCGGTCGCTTTCGATGTCCACACCCGCTCCATCGCGCGAACATAACACGATGAGCGCCCAACCCCCAGCGTGTGAAAGATTGAAATCGCCTTCAAGATCCGTCAGCCCTGGCTTGCCCCGTCCGCGCCGGACGAGCGGTACCGTCTGCCAGCGCCGTCCGAAGCTTCGCTGGATGAGCAATCGCAGAGCGCGACGAGCCGTCAACCGGTCTGAATGATGGGGCGCTTGAGTTGTCGCAAGCTCGTCGCAGTCGGCGTCTTGAAGCAGCCGCTCATCGCGATCGAGTTCTGAAAGGGCGTCTGCGCTCGAACGCAAGTCAACCAGCCAGAGGTAGGCCCAGGCTTCGGGCGACATTGAAGAACCGATGGCCGCCGTCACGGCTCGTCACGAACGCACAGCGCGCTGTCGCGGGCGCTCTGGCGGACTGGCGGCGGCCGCGGCAACCGGCGGGGCGGCCGAGGCGGCGGCGCGTTCAAGCAGTTCGCGACACGATTTCAATTCTACCAAGGCAGCCCGGATCAGGTCCTCTGTGGAATTTAAGGCGACTGGCCCGCTCGCAGGTGCAGCCAACTCAAGCTTCGAAGCCGTTACGCGGCTTTTCGCGCCATCGACCGAACGCGCACCTTTACGGCCGCGCTCGCGGGTTGGCGCCGCATCCGCTTGCACGTGCCCGAACGCTTTGACGTGATCGATGCCGTTCTCGCGAAGAATCTTTTGCACGCCCTTAATTGTATACCCTTCGGCATGCAGGAGGCGGCGAATGCCGCGCAACAATTCTAAGTCCTCGGGCCGGTAATAACGCCGCCCACCACCTCGCTTCATCGGTCGGATCTGGGGAAATTTTGACTCCCAAAAGCGCAGAACGTGTTTTGGAATATCAAGATCTCCTGCGACCTCGCTAATGGTTCGGAACGCTTCGAGCGCCTTCGACATGCGTGCCATCCCTAATCGACTTGATGGATTGCAACCACGCAGCAGCTGTTACCGCGGGCTTTTCGGACAACCTGCCGCCGGATCGGGCCGGATTGATTTTAATGATACTGCGTCGCGGCGCGAACGTCGTCGGCCATTGGCATCTCGAACACAATGGAATGTGGAGAACTGTGTGCGGGTGGAGCCGCTGGCCCGCTGGGCGGCACGGGGACTTAGCTCAAAGTGGAGACGATTGCATGACGCGCATGTCAGCGCGCGCGACGGCGGACGCAACGCAAGAAGCAGAAATTATTCGGCGGCCTTACGGCGCACGTGGCCGGCGTTGATGCGCTCTTTCATGATATTGCTCGGACGGAACACCAGCACGCGGCGCGGTGTAATGGGCACTTCCTTGCCGGTTTTGGGATTGCGTCCCACGCGCTGACCCTTCTGGCGAATACCAAAGGAACCGAAAGACGAAAGCTTCACAGATTCCCCCCGCGCCAAGCTCGCCGAGATTTCGCCGAGGACGAGTTCCACCAATTCCTGGGACTCGTTACGCGGCAAACCCACTTTCTTGACGACCGCCTCGGCCAGATCGGCGCGCGTGAGTGTCTTACCAGCCATGATCTTAAGCCTCCCGCTGTCCGCCCGGCTCACTCATTTCAACCAGCGGCCCAGGATGCTAGCGAGCAGAATGCGCAAGGTCAACGACCACTATGGCGCAACACGCTGAAAATAAACAAATATCTGAGACATCCGTGGTGCGGCGCAGCAATTTTCCTGGTCGGGTTCACCAACGCACGAGCACAGCACCCCAGGTGAACCCACCCCCCATGGCTTCCATGAGCACAAGATCTCCCTCCTTGACCTTGTGCTCGTCGACGGCGGCCGCCAACGCAAGCGGTATTGAGGCGGCTGATGTATTCCCGTGCCGCGACAGGGTTTTCATGATTTTATCGGGCGTCACATTCAACTTTTTCGCGATCCCATCGAGGATGCGCGCATTGGCCTGATGTGGCACATAGAGGTCGATTTCGTCGGGCGCATAGCCGGTCATCACGAGAGCTTCCTCGATCACGCCAGAAATCTTCTGCACGGCGTGCCGGAAAACCTCTCGCCCATTCATCCTGAGATGCCCCACGGTCTTCGTCGATCCCGGCCCACCATCGACATACAGCATGTCCTCATAGCGGCCATCGGACCGAATGATGCTTGCAAGCACGCCGCGATCCTCTCGCGAGCCATGCTGGGGCTGGGCTTCGAGCACGACGGCGCCGGCCCCATCGCCGAAAAGCACACAGGTCGAGCGGTCACTCCAGTCAAGGATGCGCGAAAATGTTTCCGCACCAATAACGACGGCGCGATTGAATTGGCCGGTCTTGAGGAAATTGTCGGCGATCGTGATCGCGTAGACAAAACCCGAGCACACCGCTTGCACGTCGAAAGCTGCACCCTTGACGATGCCGAGGCCATGTTGGATCTTGACGGCCGTCGCCGGGAAGGTCCTGTCGGGCGTCGCCGTCGCGCAAATGACGAGATCGACGTCGACCGGGTCAATGCCCGCCCGAACCAGCGCCTGATGAGCCGCGGCAATACCCAGGTCCGATGTCAGTTCATCGTCCCCAGCGATGTGGCGCTGCTTGATGCCTGAGCGCTCAACGATCCATTCATCCGATGTATCGACGATCTTGGCCAGATCGTCGTTGGTGACAATACGCTTCGGCAGATGCGCCCCGACACCGCGAACGACTGAGCGAATGACAGCCACGTTCTGCCTCACACTTGAATGCTGACTTCAATAATTCTGACTGCGACGGGCGGCTTTGCCAACGAGGCCGACCCGCTGCCCAGCCTGGAGATGTTTCGGTCGCGCGCTAGATCACATTTCCGGTGTGGCTGCGGCCAAGGTGTGATGGAACGCTTCCAAGTCGCTGGCGAGACGACTCTGCAACCCACTTTGGGCCATCTCGTAGCTCAGATCGACAGCGCTCGCAAAGCCGAGCGCGTCGATACCCCCGTGACTCTTCACCACGATGCCGTTCAGCCCCAGGAACGTGCCGCCATTCACCCGCCGTGGGTCCATCTTCTTCTTGAGAACATTGAGCCCACCGCGCGCAATCATTGCTCCCAGTTTGGCTGTCCAGGTTCGTGTCAGCGCATCTTTGATGTACTGTCCGATCTGACGCGCCGTGCCTTCGGCTGTCTTCAGTGCAATATTGCCTGCAAAGCCTTCCACCACGACCACGTCGACGCGACCCTGGCCGATCTCATCGCCCTCCACATACCCCCGATAATCAAGCGGCAGGGAACTGTCCTTGAGAATGGCGTGCGCCTCCTTGACCTCTTCGCCGCCCTTGATCTCTTCGACCCCGACATTGAGCAGCCCCACGGTGGGTCGTTCAACATGGAATAACGCGCGCGCCATGGCCGCGCCCATCAACGCGAACTCTGCTAATTGACGCCCGGTCGCTCCGATATTGGCACCCACATCGAGCACGATGCATTCCGACTTGATCGTCGGCCACAGTGCGGCGATCGCCGGACGTTCGATACCGGGCAGCGGCCGCAAAATGAGACGTGACATGGCCATCAACGCGCCGGTGTTGCCCGCCGACACCGCGGCCTGGGCCTGCCCGTCGCGGACCGCTTCCAAGGCCAGCCACATGCTCGAGCCCTTGCCGCGCCGCAAGGCCTGGGACGGTTTATCGTCCATGGCGACGACGAGAGACGTGTGAACGATGCGTGACTTCGCCGCCAAGTCGGGGTGCTGGTCGAGGACGGGCCGAATGCGTGCCTCGTCGCCGAAAAATACGAACGATAACTGCGGGTGGCGCACACGGGAGATGGCGGCGCCCGGAATAACGACCTGCGGGCCGTAATCCCCTCCCATCGCATCGAGCGCAAGAGTTCTTGGTTCAACCATGGATGCGTCAAGGCTCACATACGAGAACGGCCGGCGATCAACTGGGCCAGTTCGCCATGGAGCGCGATTGAGAGCTCCCGGGAGCGGGCGTCGCGCCGATGACGGGCACACGGGCCGGGAACATAGCCGTCTGCCCGCGACAAACAACCGATATTTCAACTCCCCTGTGCGGTGCGGCGATCATGCCGAAGCGGGCGTCGAACGCGCCACCGCCCGGTCAATGAGCCGGT
>JAKALI010000386.1 GCA_021813195.1 Pseudomonadota bacterium | reverse complement strand
ATCGCAGGCGATCCTCATCGTCGGCGTAGATGTGCCCCTTGTTCTGCATCGAGGCGGCCATGGCCAGCGTCTTGCCGCCGCCGCCTGCACACATGTCGAGCACCTGCAGGCGCGGGGCAGCACCAGCAAGCGCGGCGGCAATCTGCGAGCCTTGATCCTGGATCTCGAACCAACCGGCCTGAAAAGCGGCCTCCGCTTCGATATTGGGCGTTCGGCGTGGCCCTTGCGCGGCCGGAATGCGCACACAGAGCGGCGACCATGCACCAGAGAGTGCGCCAAAGTCCGCAAGGGCTTTCAGAACCTTCTCCGGCGTCGATTTGAGCGTATTGACTCGAACATCGGTTGGCGCCCGCTCAGCCAGAGCGCGCCCCTCATCGACGGCACGCGCGCCAAAAGCCGCTTCGAAGCGCGGCCACAACCACGCGGGGACATCGGCCCGGACATGCGGTGGGGCGCATTCAGGTGAGCGCGTCAACCCCTCGCGCTCCGCTTCGCTCAACGGGGCCGGTGCATGCCCCTCACCATCGCAAGAAGCCGTAATCTCATCCGGAGTCAGTGCCAAGGCGGCGCCGCATGCCCCGAGCGCCAAGGCGCGCGGCGTCTCGGAAGACATCGCCCAGGCGATCGACGCGCGCCGCCGCAAGGCATCGTAAACGATACCACCGATGGCATTGCGATCTCCTGAGCCCGCAAACCGGTGTCGCTTCCCCCAATCCGCGAGCGCGAGAGCAACGGGTTGATGGCGGGTGAGGATTGTATCGAGGATCTCGATGGCGGCGGCGATCCGGGCTCCAGGCTTCATACCACGCGCTTATCCTGTCAGGAGCACGTGTGCGCCGAGGACGACCCACATGGCGATCAGAATGATATTGCTCAATCCGTATACGATGAAGCGGTGCATGATTTTATTGTAGGTCGTGTGGATCGTGGCGTGGAGCAGGCGCAGTGCAACGTAGCCCCAAGCGAGCCATGTAAGGGTTGTGCCGGCCGAATCCGTGATAAGCGCCAGGATCACGACGACATAGAACAGGAGTGGCATCTCGAGCTGATTGTGAAAGGCATTCGAGATCGTACCCGCCCGCCCGGTCCACGTCGGGCGCACGCCGTCCGCGTTGCGGATCACGGTGCCCGCCCGGATCGCCGCCAATCGCTCCTTGGCCATCCAGAACAGCAACACGAATGTGAGCCCTGCCTGCACGAAAACGGGTTGAAGGATCGTTGTGTCCATCGAAGGGGCGGTCCTTGTCAGAAGCTACCCGGATAGTTCGGACTCTCGCGGGTGATCAGCACGCCATGCGCGTGGCTCTCGCGCATCGCAGCGGGAGAGATACGAACGAACTCGGCATTCTTACGCAAATCCTGCAGCGTGCGCGCTCCAGTGTAGCCCATGCCCGCCCGCACCCCGCCCACCAACTGATGCAGCACGCCCTCGACAGGTCCCTTATAGGGAACTTGCCCCTCGATCCCTTCCGGCACGAGCTTCAAGGTGTCTTTCACCTCGGCTTGGAAGTAGCGGTCCGCCGAACCGCGTGCCATGGCGCCCACCGAACCCATGCCGCGATAAGCCTTGTAGGTGCGTCCCTGATAGAGATAGGTTTCACCCGGCGCCTCATCCGTACCAGCCAGCAGCGAGCCGATCATCACACAATCAGCGCCCGCTGCCAGCGCCTTGACGATGTCGCCGGAGAAGCGGATGCCGCCATCGGCAATGATAGGAATGTCATGGCGGCTCGCCTCTTCGGCGCAGTTCATGATCGCAGTGAGCTGAGGCACACCGACCCCCGCCACGATCCGCGTGGTACAAATGGATCCTGGCCCGATGCCGACCTTCACTGCATCTGCGCCCGCGTCGATGAGCGCGCGTGTGGCCGCCGCCGTCGCAACGTTGCCCGCCGCCACTTGTACCTCGTTGGACAACTTCTTGATGCGCGTGACAGCCTCCAGAACGGCTTTGGAATGGCCGTGGGCGGTATCGACGACGATCAAATCGCAACCTGCCTCGATTAGGGCTTCGGTGCGCTTGAACCCATCGGCGCCAACCGTCGTCGCAGCCGCCACGCGCAACCGTCCCTCAGCGTCCTTGCAGGCGTTGGGATGTTTTTCGGCTTTCTCGATGTCCTTGACGGTGATCAGCCCAATGCAATGGAACGCATCGTCAACCACGAGCAGCTTTTCGATGCGATACTGATGCAGCAAGCGCTTGGCTTCATCCTGGCTCACATCACGCTTGACCGTGACCAGCCGGTCCTTGGTCATCAGTTCGCGGACGGGGGTCTTGGGGTTGGTCGCAAAACGCACGTCGCGATTGGTAAGGATACCGATGAGTTGACCGGGCTTGCGGACATCAGACGATGGCTCGACCACTGGGATACCCGAGATATTGTGTCGGGCCATCAGATCATGAGCATCTTTGAGCGTCTGATCCGGCCCGATGGTCACCGGGTTTAAAACGATCCCGCTTTCGTATTTTTTGACCTGCTGGACGTGCCGGGCCTGATCCTCCGGGTCAAGGTTGCGGTGCAGAACGCCCACGCCCCCTTCCTGGGCCATGGCGATCGCCAGACGACCCTCGGTCACGGTGTCCATGGCGGAGGAGATGATCGGAATATTGAGCCGGATCGACTTTGTCACACGCGTGGCAACGCTGACCTGGCCTGGCATGACTTCGGAAGCAGCCGGGACCAGCAGCACGTCATCGAATGTCAGGGCATATGCCGAATCGTCGACGATCGGACGTTTCGCCATGAAGATCTCCTTGTCGAGAGGGTGACAGACGGGCCGCACCGTCAGACTGCGCACTCCGGGGCCAGAATCGTGTCGGACGGCCTATATCACCCGTGGTGTTCGAGTGGAAGTGGAGCCCGCTGCTCGGCGGCCAATGGCTGGCCTTTAGGCCAGCCAGAGGGATGAGGAGAGAGGGTCGCGCTGCTCGATCTCGCGACAGCCGCGAGGGGCCTTAACCCTGCGAGGCGGAACCAATTGCGAGTGTCGCGCCCGCACAACGAAATGCAATATCGTAACACATCAGATCAACTGATGCCCGCGAAAGAAAAAATCGATTGGACGGGCCGATTGCACTCGAGTAATGACAGCTTCGCTAGCCATTCAATCTAGCTGTTGTGAATTGGAGGAACGCTCATGAAGACCTGGACCAAGCCCGCCGTGCGCGAGCAGGAAGTCGGCCTCGAAGTTACGTCGTACCTGCCGGCCGAGATCGACGTCATCTAAGGATGATGTTGCTCGCCTCGCGCGTGATGCGTGAGCGGACCGACCCAGCGGCGACTGCGTGAGCAGTCGCCGCTTTCGTTTTTGAGGCGCCGGCTACCCCATTCTTGAACCCGAAGCGCTGCGATCACCGCTGGGCGGCGCTGACCCGCGAAAACCCATCGCGAGAACATAAAGTTCTGCACTGTCCTTGCGGCTTGCGGGCGGCTTGACGTGACGAACGGTTCGGAATTGACGCTTCAACATGTCGAGCAAGTCGCGCTCTGCACCACCTTGGAACACTTTGCAGAGAAACGTACCGCCCTCCACCAGAACCTCGGACGCGAAGGCCGCGGCCGTTTCGGCGAGCCCCATGATGCGCAAGTGATCTGTTCGAGCATGTCCCACCGTGGGTGCGGCCATGTCGGACAGCACAACGTCGACCCGCCCCGCGTCGATGCGTTCGCGGATGCGTTCTTGCGCTCCCTCGGTCGTGAAATCCATTTGGAGGACTTCGACCCCCGGAATGGGCTCCATGGGGATATAATCGATCGCCACCACCTGACCGCGGCCCTGGGCGCTCAAGACTCGCTCGGCAGCCACTTGGGACCAGCCACCGGGCGCGGCCCCCAAATCGATCACCCGCATACCTGGCCGCAACACTTTGTGTTTGTCGTCGATCTCCATCAGCTTGTAGGCTGCCCGCGAACGCAATCCAGCGCGTTTGGCCGCGGCCACATATGGGTCATTCAATTGCCGTTCCAGCCAGCGGGCCGAGGAAGTCGATCGCTTGGCTGCTGTTTCTACCCGCACGTGCATCAGTCGCTGGCCGCCACCCGGCTTGGCTGGAGACTTTGGGCGCCCAAAACCGCCGTCCTTGCGCTTTCCGCCTCGACCGCTCACGACCACTCACCCCGCCGCCGGCGACGCCCGAACCCCAGGACGCGATCTTCCATCATCAGGGTCGAGAGAATGCCCTCGCGCAAACCTCGGTCCGCGACGCGCAACCTCTCACACGGCCACATGCGGATAATAGCTTCGAGAATGGCGCAGCCCGCAAGCACCAGCTCGGCTCTGTCATGACCAATGCAAGGCTCGGCGACTCGTTCCTCATACGAACGTGATAGCAAATCATAAGTGAGGCGACTGACGTCCTGCACACCGAGCCAACAACCGTCGACCCGCGAACGGTCATATTTCGGAAGCCCGAGTTGGATGCCGGCGAGCGTTGTGACAGTTCCCGATGTCCCAAGGAGATGCACGCGCCCCCCCTCCAGGCGGCGGCGAAATCCGTGACGCGCTTCGAACGGGGCCAACATTACACTCACGGCATCGACCATGCGCTCGAAGCATGCATCATCGACTTCCGTGCCGCCGAATTGTTCAGCCAACGTAACGACGCCAACCGGCAGCGACGTCCACGCCGCCATCGTCGAACGTCGCCGCATGTTGTCAATGATGAGGGATACGGCGCGAGGCCCTGACTCGTGCAGCTGCCGCAAATCCAGCCAAACCAATTCGGAACTGCCTCCCCCGATATCGAACACCAGGACGTAATCCACCGATGTATCAATGAGAGGCGCACAACCCGAAACAGCCAGGATCGCCTCTTGCTCTGGGGTTAGAACTTCGAGATCCAAAGAAAGTTCCCGGCGCATGCGATCGAGAAATATTTGCCCATTGTCGGCGGAGCGGCACGCTTCGGTGGCCACCAGCCGCGCGCGCCGCGTTCCCGCGCGTTCCAGTTTGAAGGCACAGACCCGCAGCGCCTCGATCGTGCGATC
>JAKALI010000385.1 GCA_021813195.1 Pseudomonadota bacterium | reverse complement strand
GAAAGATCGCGTCGAGCGGATCGCAGAACTTGCGGCCGACATCGCCGGTGCCGTCGATGCCCCGCCCGAGGATGCGCGACGGGCGGCACAGCTCTGCAAAGCCGATCTGGTCTCCGGCATGGTAGGAGAATTCCCCGAATTGCAGGGCCTGATGGGCCGCTACTATGCACAGAAGGCGGGCACGAAGCCCGAAATCGCCCGCGCGATCGAACTGCATTACAAGCCCAAAGGCCCGACAGATTCGATACCACTGGAGGAAGACGGCGACAGCGTCGCCATTGCTGTCGCACTGGCCGACAAGCTTGATACGCTGGTCGGCTTTTGGGCCATTGGCGAAAAGCCAACGGGCTCCGGCGATCCGTACCAATTGCGACGAGCCGCACTTGGTATCATTCGAATCGTGCTCGAAAATGACCTCAGACTCCCGCTCTCCAAGCAGATCGGCCGCTGCTACCAACTGATTGTCGAGAACACCCCTGCTCGTGAGCTCACTGAGCTCAACGTCGTCACACGCGATCTGCTGTCATTCTTTGCCGATCGTCTCAAAGTCTATTTGAAGGACCAAGGTGCACGACACGACCTCATCGACGCGGTGTTCGCACTTCCCAACCAGGATGACCTCGCCTTGATCGTTCAGCGCGTGGAGGCTCTGGAAACATTCCTTAAGACAGATGACGGCGCCAATCTGCTTGCCGGTGTGAAACGGGCCTCCAACATCCTCAGCATCGAGGAGAAGAAAGACAACATGAGCTATGCCGCCGAGCCTGACGGTAACTTGCTCAAAGAGCCGGCCGAACGGGCCTTGGCTGCCGCGATAGCAAAAGCAAAGTTCGACACCAAAGCCGCGATTGATGTCGAGAACTTCACCGGCGCTATGAACGCGCTCGCCGATTTGCGCGTTCCCGTCGATACCTTCTTTGAGAAGGTGACCGTGAACGACCCCGATCCGAAACTGAGAGCCAACCGCCTGAAGCTGCTCTCGGAAATTCGTTCCGCCACCTACACGGTTGCGGATATGTCTCGCATCGCAGGGTGACACGGTTGCCCGCGGCAGCCCAGCGCCACGTGCGGGATCAGACCCGTCACGATAAGAAACGACAAGGACGAACGACATGCCCAAGGGATATCTCATCGCCCACGCCACCGTCACCGATCCCGAGAAATGGAGCCAATACATTGCAGCGTCCAAGATCGCGCTTGAGAAATACGAGGGACGACCGATTGTGCGGGGCGGGCGTTGCGAGATTGTTGAGGGCAACGGGGTCGCTCGCAACGTGATCATTGAGTTCCCCAGTTATGAGGCCGCACTCGGCTATGCCAGGAGCCCAGAATATGCAGCGGCGAAAGTGTTCCGCCAGGGTGCAGGCACCATCGACATTACCATCGTCGAAGGCGTCTGACGGCTGTGATGGCGCACATCCCGGAAAGGAGCGAACGACAACCTTGGCGCGCCAGCGTGCTGACACTCTTTCCAGAAATGTTTCCCGGCCCACTCGGGATATCGCTTGTTGGACAGGCGCTCACGGCCGGCATTTGGTCTCTGACCACAGTGCAACTTCGCGACTTCGGCCTTGGTCGTCACGCGCAGGTCGACGACACACCGGCAGGAGGCGGAGCAGGCATGGTGATGCGTGCTGATGTGGTGGGCGCAGCGATCGATCACGCGCGTGCAGTGTCACCGGGTTTGCCGGGCATCTACCTTTCGCCGCGTGGCCGCCCATTGACACAGGATCTTGTACGCGAGTTTGCCGACGGGCCCGGCGTCATGCTTCTGGCCGGCCGCTTCGAAGGCATTGACGAGCGTGTCATCGAAGCCCGCAATCTGCGCGAAATCTCGATCGGCGACTATGTGCTTGCGGGCGGAGAATTGCCCGCCATGGTGCTGATCGAGGCCTGCGTCCGATTGCTTCCTGGGGTCGTGGGCGCACCTGAAAGTCTGGCGACGGAAAGCTTCGAAGATGGGCTCCTGGAATTTCCCCAGTACACGCGGCCCCGTGAATGGGAAGGCCGAGCAATTCCAGACGTCTTGCTCTCAGGTGACCATGCAAAGATCGCTGCATGGCGCCGCGCCGAGGCCGAACGGATCACGACCGAGCGCAGGCCGGAACTGTTGCGAAAACAGGCGAAGAAATACGATCTCTGATGACTCGACTTCAAGCCGTGCCTGGACAGGCGCTGAGCGCCTGATCTTTGACTCAGATCACGGCAGTATTTTTTTGGTCTGCCAGTGGTTCCGCCAGTGTTCATTGGAGGTGTGCGATGGCCAAGATGAAAGCTGCGATTTTTGTCGAACCCGGCCGTATTGTTCTCGATGAAAAGCCTATTCCGGATGTTGGACCGCTCGATGCACTTGTGCGCATTACGACAACGACGATTTGTGGAACCGATGTTCATATTCTCAAAGGCGAGTATCCCGTGCGCTCCGGGCTGACGGTTGGCCACGAGCCTGTCGGCGTGATCGAAAAGCTCGGTTCGGCCGTCTCGGGCTACCGCGAGGGACAGCGTGTCGTATGTGGCGCGATCACGCCCAGTGGCTACAGCAATGCATCACTCTGCGGCTGCCATGCTCAAGATGGACCGGCAAGCCCGCATGGCTGGAAGGCCATCGGGGGATGGAAATTCGGCAATACAATCGACGGGTGCCAGGCTGAATACGTGCTGGTACCCGATGCCAAGGCTAATTTGGCGGTTATTCCGGATAGTCTGACGGACGAGGAGGTCCTGATGTGTCCGGACATCATGTCCACAGGGTTTTCCGGAGCTGAGAGCGGACGGATTCGTATTGGCGACACCGTGGCGATCTTCGCGCAAGGTCCGATCGGATTGTGTAGCACCGTCGGCGCACGGCTCATGGGCGCGACCACCATTATCGCCGTCGAAACCGTGCCTGAGCGTATCGCAATGGCTCGCGCCCTCGGTGCTGATTACGTCATTGATTTCAAGGTTGCCGACCCTGTTGACGAAATTATGCGGATTACTGGGGGGCGTGGTGTCGACGTCGCCATCGAAGCCCTAGGCACCCAGCAAACATTCGCCTCTTCACTCAGTGTGTTGCGTCCCGGTGGAACACTCTCGAGTTTGGGTGTCTACTCTCAGGATCTGACCATTCCGCTGTCATCTTTTGCGGCAGGCCTAGGCGACCACACCATCGTTACGACACTATGTCCGGGTGGGAAGGAGCGCATGCGCCGTCTAATGGAGGTGATTGCATCAGGACGTGCCAACTTGAAATCACTTGTCACACATCGCTTCCGTCTCGATGATATTGAGAGCGCCTATGATTTATTTTCTCATCAGCGAGACGGCGTGCTGAAAGTCGCGATCACCCCATAATCTTTTGGATTAACGATTCTCGTAGGAACGGGAACGAATGACATGGAATAAACGGAATCACGCACAGACTCATTCTCATTAAGTCGTCATCCCGTTCCTGCAAGACGATGTGCTCTAATTTAAGTTTACTACCCATCACCAGGCAACCTTGAGGGCTTTTCGCTATATCCGCGAAGAAATATGCAACAATGAGCATTATGTTCGTTGCATAAGACTTCGGCTATTAGGTTTTGGTTTACCTCGATTCCAGATATGAACATTGAGAATGAATTAAATGTTTGAATTGTATTCGAGCTGCAATCCATAACGTTTTGGAAATGATACTGGTCGAGAAACCCCACCAAGACGGCGTTTTAAACCGTCGTGTGTGGGCTTCCCGGCTGCACCTGAGCCGTGTGAGGCCCTTCGTGTCGAAGAGCAGTCCGCAGCCGATCGCCGCCGCAGAGCCGACACATCGCTCAGTCCCACATGAGGGGCACATTTCCTCACACTTGTCGCCGGAGCGGCCACAGCGCGATGATCGTTTCGCTCGCTTTCGCGATCTCACTGATCGATTCGCATCGAACGTTGAACTGGTCGTCATGATGGGCGTGTTGGCGGGGCTGTGTTGGTGGTTTGTTGCCGCTGGAATGACCCCGCCCACTGACGAGCCGGTTCGGATTCAGTCCAACATCGAAACGCCAGCGGCGGTCGACCGTTTTGCTTTCGCGGGCCGCAATGGATTGGCAAGCCAGATGCGCATACCAGGGCCACAGCCTGTGCATCGAGATTTGATTTTGCAGGCGCGCTCGCTTGCGTTGGATGTCCATCACGTCAGTGCCACCCACGCTGACCCACTCGCTGTCGTCAGCATATCAGGTCTGCCGTCCGCGACGCGGATGTCGGTGGGCGGGTTCCACACGCCCACGACATGGAGTGCAGCCATCGGGGACTTGGACAATCTCATCATCACGCTACCGGCGGACGCGTCCTTGCCGATCCGCACGAGGATCGATGTGCGTGGCCGCGCCGGCGAAGTGCTGCACTCCTTCGCGCTGGAGCTACAGCTGGAGGGGCCAGCCGACGCTAAGCGCCCGGCCCCGCGCGCAGGCGTGATCTCGCCCAATGAGGGCGAGGCACTCCAGAACCAGCGATCGCAGAGCAAACGCAAAAGTCGCCAATCCTCAGCTGCTCGTGCCCAGCCCGCCATAGGATCGGCAGCGCCCACCATCGCTGCGACCGGTGCAAAAGCGGCCCCGCAATTGGTTTGGCCCGGCACGCCCGCGAATGTGGGCAAGCCGTCGCTTTCGAGCCCGCCGCCAGCACTCCTGCCCAATGGCGCTGCGGCCACCGGACTCTTCGTGCCCGACCCCCGCGATTCGGCGCTGTCCGGGCTGGCGCCGGCTGAACGTGATGATCCCCGCCACCTCATTCTGCGCGGACTGGATCCGGGACCCGGTCGCCCGTGAGCGGCACCGGCGGCGATTGGCGCCTCGCGTCTGAAGCTGGAAGACCTCGACAAGTGCGTCGGGCTTCGTTATGAGGCGGTCAGCCTATTCCCAAAAGGGGTGCCCAGAGAGGGCCGCACGAGCCTCGCTTCAGCCGAAATCCAGCGGCAGGAGGCTCCTCTGCATTGAAAAACAAGTAAAAAAGGACTAAAGAATGAACATCATTAGATC
>JAKALI010000384.1 GCA_021813195.1 Pseudomonadota bacterium | reverse complement strand
ACAAGAGAGTAGTCGCGCTTCTGACCGAGAAGCGTCCGATGCTCGACCAGATCTCTTCGATCCTCCTCGAAAAGGAAATCATCGAAGAATCAGAGTTTGTAACGCTCACGAGCGGTTCCGCCATCGCGCCGTCGTGCGTGCGCGGTCTCGCATCGCCACGGGAGTCGCGCATGCTGCAGATCGTTCGATCTCCATCTCAGCCTCGTCGTCGACAGTTGTCACCTCTGCGCTTTCCGACGGAGCTGCTGGCACTCTATGGGGGACTTGCCATCGTCCTTGCGGCCAGCGGATATAGTTTTGCAGGCATGGCGGGTTTCGCCACTGCGGTGGCTGCAATCGCGGCGCTCGTCTTGCTGGCACCGCGATTGTCCTCACGGGCCACGATCAGTCGCTACGGCGCCCGATTGATGCCACCCGACGACGGCCAGCTTTCCAGTCTCGTTGACGTTCTCGCCTGGAGAGCTGGGCTCGACCGCCGACCCGACCTTTATATCGTGCCGAGCCTAACATTGATGGCCTTCTCGACGATGCCGGACACAGCACCCCGTATCGCCGTTTCGGAAGGACTGTTGAGACGGTTGTCGCTGCGCCAGATCGCTGGCGTCCTTGCCCATGAGATGGCCCATATCCGCAAGGGTGATCTCGCCCTGTTCGCCCACGCGGATGGGATGACGCGAATCGCCCAAGCGATTTCACTCGTGGCCGTGGCTCTGGCTGGCGCCAATGCGATGTTTTACGCCATGGGCCGTGAACCCCTGCCTTGGCTCGGCATTCTCATTCTCTACTTGGCGCCGCTGATCTCGAGCTCTATCCAGCTTAGCCTGTCACGGCGTCGGGAGTTCGAGGCCGATCGAATTGCCGTGGAGATAACCGGAGATCCCAATGGCATAGCCTCAGCCGTCGATCGCATGGAGGCAAGCACGGGGCACTTCTGGGAAGATCTCATTCCCCCGCTGGCACGCCGCCGCGTCCCTGAACCTTCGCTGTTGCGCACCCACCCCCTTCCTGCTGAGCGAATGGAACGACTGCTCTCGCCATCGTGGCGGCCGAAAACTGAGCCCTTGGTGATTGTCGAACGGCCGATGCTGTCCCTCGTCGGTGTGGGGCCGGCGGCGCTGCGGCCGCGCTATCGCTGGCCCGGCGTCTGGTATTGACGGCGTCTGCGCCCGCAATGTTCGGGTCGTTCATGCGGGGTTCAGCAACTGGACGCAATTCTGGCATGTTGACGCTTCAACATCGGCGCAATTTCGCGTCGGTGCGGTGATACCGGTGCGGCCACCTGAATACCGGAAAGTCCGCGCTCGAACGGAGGCGCGATACCATGAACCGACCCATGCCCATCCGCTCTGCCGTGGTCACGCTAGGGCTCGTGCTGCTCGGACTGATCGCTGCGAGCATGCCGCTCAACGCCCAAACCGTGTACCGGGAATACCTGGAGCCCGACGAAGACCTTACAGAGGAGGACATTCGCCAGTTGTCCATCCGACAAGGTCGTCGCATGCACAATCCCGATCCCTACCAGCGATGGATCGACGAAGAAGAAGAAGACGAGGACGACGAGGATGATGGCGAAGCCGGCGGCGACCCGCGCGATGCCCGCCGCGGGTATAAGGATGACGACTTGGCCGACGTGTCGTTTTTCTATGAGGAACTCGAGGCGGACGGTCGCTGGTTTGAACATCCGCGCTATGGCTACGTCTGGACGCCTCATCGCATCGAGCGCGACTGGCGCCCCTACACGCGTGGTCATTGGGTGTTCACCGACGACTACGGGTGGTACTGGGTTTCCGAGGAGCCATTCGGCTGGGCGACCTATCACTACGGCCGCTGGTTCTATGAGCCACGCTATGGCTGGGTTTGGGTGCCGGCAACCCGCTGGGCGCCCGCGTGGGTCGCGTGGCGATCGAGTTCGGACTACATTGGCTGGGCACCGCTTCCGCCGGATGCCTATTGGGATCACCGCCGGGCAACGATCGCCTATCACGAAACACTCTATGCAAGTCCAAGTTTCGCCATCTCATGGACGTTCGTCGAACCCGTTTACATGACGCGTCCTGCCGTCTGGCGTCATGCAGCGCCGCATGACCGCGTGCCCATGATCGTCCAAAGCTCGCGCCCAGCAACGCACTATGCGCTGAAGGATCGCCGGATCATCAACCGCGGCATTTCCGTTGCTCAGGTCGAGCGCGCAACCCGGCAGCCCGTGCCGCGGCTCACAACGGCGCGCGTCACAGCGCGACCATCTGGCGGAGCGCTCGCCGCCGATCACCGAACCGTTCGCATTTTTCAACCCGACATGTCGCGGCGTGTCGTCGAAGCCCGTCGCAAGGGGCGGCAGGTTCCATCGGCAGCCAACGCACCTCTTGCTGAACGGGCGCCCGAGGGGGTCCAGAATCGCCCGGTCGGCTCGCCATCAGAGGCCGCGACGCCGAGGCGTATGGCCAAATGGGTCGACGTCGATCGCCAACACGGCGATTTCGATCGAGGCACGCGTGACAACCGCAAGATGCGAAAAATTCGCCCGGATCAGCGGCCCGATAAGCCAGCCAAGCGCGAGCACACGTTCGAGCCGCCGAAGCCCGAACGCGCCATGAAGTCCAGCCCGCAGCGTGGCACCGCGGACCAGACATTGGAGGAGGACGGCTTACCGCGCGAACGATCGAAACCGGATGCGCGCCGGTCCGTGACGCGCGGAGACGATCCAAGAGGCACGACTCCCCCTCCTCTACGCAACCGCGACATGACAACGGCTCCTGTGATCCCCAAATCCTCGGGCGGTCGAAGCGAAGGGCCCGCATGGAAACCTGCCATGAAGCCAGATGCCCTTCCACCGGAGCCCCCGCGGGAACAATCGACCGCACCTGCGGACGCACCTCAGCGCCAACACTCGCCGGAGCATCGGTCAATCGAACGGCCGAAGGAGGGACGGGGGGCGTCGATCGGCATCTAGACGAGGGTCCGCGACAGGGTGCGGACGATGGGATGTCCCCACCTTGTCATTTCAATCGAACCAAGCGGCTTGCAGCGCAGCCTCGATGCCTCTATCAGCGCCGGCATGACAGCGGACGCCTGGGCTACACCCGACCTGATCCCCGACCTTGTTGCCCGTATTCGCGCGCGTGAGCGCCGCGCCATCTCGCGTGGCCTGACCGAGCTTGAGCGCCTCTCAGCGATCGCCCCCCAACTCCTGAAAGCCCTGCAACCCGACCTTGGTCATGCACTTGTCGTCGGTTTCACAGGCCCGCCCGGTGCCGGCAAATCGACGCTCGTCAATTCCGTCATCCAGCATGTCCGCGCCGCCGGTCGCACGGTGGCCGTGATCGCCGTCGACCCCTCAAGCCCGGTGTCGGGCGGCGCGATTCTTGGTGATCGCATCCGTATGACCGCGGCGCTGGATGATGACGGCGTATTTGTGCGATCGCTCGCCTCGCGCGGCTATCTGGGTGGTTTATCGCCGGCGGCCGTGCGAATCATCGACATATTTGATGCCGCACGTTTCGATTTGATCCTGCTTGAGACGGTCGGCACTGGCCAAAACGAGATCGATGTCGCCGAAGTGGCCGATGTGCGCATCGTGATATCTGCGCCAGGGCTGGGCGACGACATCCAGGCGATGAAGTCGGGTCTTCTAGAAATTGCCGACATTCTTGTCGTCAACAAGGGTGATCGGCCGGGTGCCGAGCAAACGCTCCAACAGCTGATGGGTGCCGTCTCGATCCGCGCGACGATGAGCGGCAAAGTCCCTATCCTCAAGACAACGGCGACCTCCGGCGAGGGTGTCGATCGGCTCTTGGCAACGATCGACGATATCGGCACGTCATTAAAAGCCGCCGGCCCCGTCGAGCGCCGCCGCCGTCGAGCACGTTACCTCATCGCGCGGGCGGCCGCCGATCTGGTTTCGGCGCGCATCCGCAAAGGGGCTGACGGTCAACTCGATCTGCTGGCCGATGCGGTGCTGTGTGGCGACGTCACGCCCGACGCCGCCGCAACCCAATTGCTGAAAAGCTGAGGTGCCGCAATCAACCGAACACGGCCGACGTCCGGACACGGAGGTTGGCTGCGAAGCTGACAAGGACCACTCAACGATGATGAGGCGCCTTTACAACTGGATCATGATCAAGGCTGCGAGTGATCGCGCACCGCACGCCTTGTTCGGCGTCTCGTTCATTGAAAGCTCGATCTTTCCCATCCCTCCCGACGTGATGCTGATACCGATGTGCCTCGCCGACCGGGCGAAGGCATGGTGGTTCGCGTTCATCGCGACGGTGGGCTCGGTCCTGGGCGGCGTGGCGGGCTACCTGATCGGCTTTTTCCTATACGAGACGGTTGGCCGGCCCTTGCTCGATTTTTATGGCTACGCGGACAAGTTCCAGCAGTTCGCCAATCAATACAATGACTATGGTGCCTGGATCGTCTTTTTTGCCGGATTGACGCCGTTTCCCTATAAAGTGATCACAATTGCCAGTGGTACGACCGCGTTGTCGCCGCTGATCTTCATCGTGGCCAGTATCGCTGCGCGCGGCATGCGCTTCTTCACCGTTGCGGGCCTGCTCTACTATTTTGGTCCACCGATCCGCACGTTCATCGAGCGGCACTTCGGTCTGCTGACGGTCGTATTTTTTGTACTGCTGGTCGGTGGGTTTGTCGCGATCAAGTATCTGGTCTGACAGCCGAACAGCCAAAGAACGAGGGTTGGCGAATGTTTGAGCGTACCGGAGACGTTGGAGCGGGTACTGCCTACCAGCTCGGCGGTCTCGCCTTGATGATCGCGCTGGCCGTGATCCTTATGGCGCTCGGCTTTGAATACCGCGCCAAACCCGATCACCTGAACCAGAGCGTGCTGGGCGCTGGAGCGCTGAAGGAGGACGACTGGGCCGACGTGTTCATCGCCTGGGCGCCGAGCAAGCGCCTGCCGCTCACCCTGGCCATCGCCGACCTCGGCCGCATCGCGCCCGCGGTGCAGCCGCGCCGCCAGCGCGGTGCCTACCTCTCGGCCCAGATCGCCTAC
>JAKALI010000383.1 GCA_021813195.1 Pseudomonadota bacterium | reverse complement strand
CAGGGCCTCTCGGACCTTCTGATCGAGACACCGGTCGGCTGGATTCCCTTGCGCCAGGTTGCCGATGTCAAGGAGACCGACGGTCCAAACCAGATCCTGCGCGAGAACACCAAGCGGAGGATCGTCGTCCTCGCGAACTCCGACGGTGAGCGCGACATGGCCGCGATCATCGCCGACATCCGCCGCGAGCTTGCCGCCGCGACGCTCCCCACCGGCTTCTTCACGAGCCTCGAGGGCACGTTCCAGGCGCAGGAGGAGTCGATGCGCACCATCGCCGGCCTGTCGGTGATCTCGCTCGCGATGATCTTCGCAATTCTGTACAGCCGGTATCGCTCGGTCCTTTTCGCGCTCATCATCATGGGCAGCGTGCCGCTGGCGCTGATCGGCTCGGTGATCGCACTGTGGTTGGCAGGACAGCCGCTCTCCGTCGCAAGCATGATCGGCTTCATCACGCTAACCGGCATCGCGACGCGCAACGGCATCCTGAAGATCAGCCACTACATCAATCTGGCCATTCACGAGCGGGTTCCATTCGGGCCCGAGCTTGTCGTGCGCGGAAGCCTTGATCGCCTCACACCCGTCCTCATGACGGCACTATCCGCCGGCATCGCGCTCGTGCCGCTGATGATCGGGGCGGATGCCCCCGGCAAGGAGGTGCTGAGCCCCGTCGCAATCACCATCTTCGGCGGTCTCATCAGTGCGACGCTTCTCGACACCGCACTGACCCCGCTCCTCTTCCTCCGCTACGGCCGCAAGCCCCTGGAACGCCTCGTTGCGCAAGCTCACGAGGCCGCATCGGACAAGGCCGTTCCCGGTGCCAGTGCGCGCCCGATGGAAGCCTACTGACGTCAATCAGCCCAGGAGATCGATCATGAACCGAACTGCATTTGTTTTGCTGTCGCTTGCCGCCGCTCTTATGGCGGCACCTGCGGCGTTCGCCCACGAGGCGGCCAAGGGGAAGAACGGCGGCCTGAGGGTCGATGCCGGCAAGTATCACGCCGAGCTGGTCGTCGATGGCACCCCGACTGTCGCCGTGCTCCTGAGCGATGCCGATGACAAGCCGATCCCCGCCGCCGGCTTCAAGGCCAACGCCATTCTCGTCATCGATGGAAAGTCGCAGCGCTTCGAACTCGTGCCGGCCGAAGGCTCGAAGCTCACCGGTACCGCACCGGCAGCCGTGAAACCGGGTACCAAGGGCGCAATTCAGATTACCGCACCGGACGGAACCACAGCCCAGGCCAAGTACTGAGCCTTCCTGCCACGGAGATGATCATGAGCACTTCATATCAAAAGATGAGCCGCCGGGCCTTCATGCAGTCAGGTATCGCCTTCGGTGGTGTGCTGGCTTCCGGCACGCCTTGGTCGCCTGCCATGGCCGCCGCACCTGCGTTGAAGGTCTACTCGCGGACAATCGAGGTCGACAAACGTGCCGCCAAAGTCTTCAGTGTGGCGGCCAAGGACGGCAAGAAGGGCATCTTCGCGAACGAGGGGGACCGGCTAACGGGAGCCCTGCTCAATGCTTCGGACGAGCCACTGCAGATGCATTGGCACGGACAGATCAAGGCGCCGTTTGACCAGGATCGGGCGCGGCCCGGTGGTGGCGCCATTTCCCCTGGCCAGGCGGACGCTCACGACTTCGAGCTGACGGCCGGCACCCACTGGATGCACTCGCATACACTCTCCGAACAGCAGATGCTGGCCGCACCGATGGTGGCGCGCGAGAAAGACGCCGGCGACGTGCAAGACGTGGTCATCATGCTGCACGACTTCGCATTCCGATCTCCGCAGGAGATTCTGGCCGAGCTGGGTGGCACCGATGCTCACGCGGGGCATGGTGCTTCAGCGTCGAGCAAAGTGCAGCAGATGCCGCAAAGCATGCCCCCGATGCAGCATGGGCCGGGGATGATGCACGCCATGCCCGGACATGGCAGCGGACCGATGATGGGCATGCCCCACGCTAATGATGTGCGCTACGATGCGTTCCTGGCGAACGATCGCACATTGGATGACCCCGAGACGGTGACCGTCGACAAGGGTGGCCGCGTTCGGCTGCGGATTATCAATGGCGGCACGGCGACGGCCTTCTTCATATCGACGCCCGGACTGGCTGCGCGCTGCATTGCCGTGGATGGCACGCCATGCCATCCGGTGGAAGCGTCGGCCTTCCCGCTGGCGCAAGGCCAGCGCATCGATCTGATCGTCGAGATTCCGCGAGACGGCGGTGCGTTCCCGGTTCTGGCGCAGGTCGAGTCGGCGCTGTTCGTGACCGGCATCGTCTTGTCGACGCCAGGAGCAGCAATCCGAAAGCTCGCAACAAGCGCCGACAAGCCGCAGGGCATGGTCGATCTCGGCTTCGAGGCGCTCATCAGGGGTACGAGCCCGCTATCGCCTCGACAGCCGGACAAGGCGTTCATGGTGATGCTTGGAGAGGAGCCGGGCTATCGCTGGACCATAAACGGCCGAATTCATGGCGAGCACCAGCCCTTCGAGGTGCGGCTCGGCGAGCGCGTCGAGATGACCTTCATGAACCCGACCATGATGATGCATCCGATGCATTTGCACGGGCATCACTTCCAGGTCGTGGCCATTGGCGGCCGTCGCTTTTCGGGAGCAGTCCGTGACACCGTGATCGTCCCGCCACATGCCCCGGTGACGATCGCCTTCGACGCCGCACAGAAAGGCGCATGGTTGCTGCACTGTCACCACCTCTATCACATGGCCACCGGTATGATGACCGAGGTTCGGATCGTGTGAAGCGCCTTCGGCGCTTTGCGCTCAGCAGAGCGTCGGAGACCATGTCTGACACGAAGGAGGAGTGATCCACCATGAACGATGGAATGCTTTGGGGCATGGGATCCGGGCATCTGCTCGGCGTGCTCGTCGTCGCACTCGTCATTGCTGCACTCGTCAAGTACCTGTTCTTCCGGTGAACGGCGCTGGTGCGTGTTTCAATTGTCTCCGAGCCTCGAGAACCGTTGACGAGGGGCGTCTATTGGGCCCATGCGAATGCGGCTTGTGCTCCGCAAGCCCGATTATGCGAATTCGACGACGCTGCTGCTATCAAATAGGTGCAGCGGATAGCCGATCTGCAGAGGGGGCAAAGTTCAACGCCGGTCCACATTGTGCCCGGCCGGTTCGCGGTCAGCTTGAGGGCACGCGATCGCACGTTTTGACCAAAACCGCTTGTTCCGGCGGGGATCGGCCACAAGATCGGCCACGGAACCGGCCAAACAGACTGGAATACCGAGATATTATCCTGTAATGTTAGCGACTTACAAACCTGCATGATTGGCCAAAATGCCCTTGGAAACACCCTTTCGGATCGAGCCTGCGCGGCTTGAGCAGCCATCTTTGGAGATAGCAGACGTCGTCGCAGAGATTGCAGCGGCATCGGCAACGCTCGGCCGCGCGCTGCATCCCAAGACGGCTGCCAACCTAGCCGATCTCGTGCGGATGATGAACTGCTACTACAGCAACCTGATCGAGGGACACGATACGCGTCCGCGCGACATCGAGCGCGCGATGGCGGGCGACATGGACCAAGCCGAAGAGCGTCGCAATCTGCAGCGCGAAGCGGTTGCGCATATTCGTGCGCAGGCCGAGATCGATCGCCTCGCCGGTGCCGGCGCGCTGCCTGAACCCGCCTCCAAAGAATTCATCCGGAGGCTGCACCGGGAGTTCTATGCGGGTGCGCCTGAGGACATGCTGCGCATTCGTGGCGCCGGTCAGGAATTCGTGATGACGCCCGGCGAATGGCGTTCACAGCCAGCCCATGACAATGCGGTCGGACGTCATGTGCCGCCGTCGAGTGGCCGTGTCGCGGCCTTCATGGCGGCATTCGAGGATCGCTACCGGATGGACACCTTGGGCACAGCGTCACGCGTCATCGCCATTCCTGCGGCGCATCATCGGCTGAACTACATCCACCCATTTCCGGATGGCAATGGCCGCGTGAGCCGATTGATGAGCCACGCCATGTGCCTGAAGGCTGGCATTGGCGCGCATGGGCTGTGGTCAATCTCGCGCGGTCTGGCGCGCGGATTGGAGAGCCGTCTCGACTACAAGCGGATGATGGATCATGCTGATATGCCTCGTCAGGGCGAGCGGGATGGTCGTGGCAATCTTTCGGAACGCGCACTGGAAGAATTCACGCTTTGGTTCCTGAAGATATGCCTCGACCAGATCACCTTCATGAGCAGCCTCTTCGAAATCGCTGCGCTTGATCGCCGGTTGATTGCTCTTGTCGAACGATCCGACACAATGAAGCCGGAGACGAGCAAGCTGCTGACGGAGGCGCTTATTCGCGGAGAGATCGAACGCGGGGATTGTGCGCGGATCACCGGCCTGCCCGAGCGCACCACACGGCGCGTTCTCAACGATACCATTGCCTCCGGCCTGCTTGCATCAAGCACGCCGAAAGGCCCGGTGTCACTGCGCTTCCCAACAGACGTGCTGGAGTTCTTGTTCCCCCGCCTGTACCCAGAGACGTGAATCTTTTTGGCCGCAATCCAAGTCCAAGCCGAATTCCAGGTATCGAGGATGCGCCCATATTCTGCCTAAAGCTGACCGTTAGGTCCTTGCTGCAACCATAGCGTCATTGAACCGCTTGAAGTAGGCATCGCATTAGCCACAACACGGTACGTCCTGCCATCGTTGCCGGTCGTGCTGACTGGGGCAGGCGTCTCGCCGAGTTCACAATCAGGGCCGACCAGCTGACGATTGTTAGTGCATAAAGCGACTCCGATTCGCCAAGGATCTGGCGAATTGGGGACGCCTCGCTATCCGCCTTCAGGCCGAACCCCGTCCAGCGGATTTCCTCGTCGTCATCGAAAGCGTCGCCAAGACGCATAAAGCCTGAATGCCCACTGCGACTCAAAGACTTGCTGGTCGCGCCGATTGTACGCCCCCGGCGAGGCTTTCAATTACCCACATCTCCCGCTCCGATTTCGACGCCGAGTTGGATGTCGGTCAGGCGGGATAGCCCGCGCCAGATGACGATATTGCCGGGAG
>JAKALI010000382.1 GCA_021813195.1 Pseudomonadota bacterium | reverse complement strand
TGCTCCTCAGTGAGGACATCGACCTGCGTGTCGCTCGACTGGTCGTCGCGGCCCAGAATCGGACCGCGGCGCTCGATGGCTAGAACTGGGGCTGCGCCAGCCTCAGGTTCGTCAACTTCGACGTTCTTCTGGATGGAATGGATCAGGCTCTCGCGCATATCATCAGGCGGGATGGCGCGTTCGGCAATCTCGCGCAGTGCGATGACCGGGTTCTTATCATTTTCCGGATCGATTGAGACCGGGCTACCATTGGCGATTGCGCGGGCCCGGTGTGCGGCCAACAAAACAAGTTCGAAACGATTGGGGACCTTGTCGACACAATCTTCAACGGTCACGCGGGCCATTTACCACTCCTCGGATCTGTCCTGCTGTTTTTCGGGATTGTGCTGTGGACTCAGACGAAAACCGGCGGATCACCGTATCGGTTGACTGTTCTGAGCGGCGCTGTCGCAACACAACCCGATCGCGCTTGCGTCAGTCCGCCGTTCGCACACCACCGCAATCGCCGCTTTCCAAAATGCCGCCTTGCTACGACAGAGCGTCACGTCTTTCGTTGGACGACGACAGAAGGCCGGATGATCGCTCATCCGGCCCCGATTTGGCTATCGATTGACACAGTTGACGATGCAGATCAAGTCCCTGTTGCTGTTAGGCTCTCTCGCGAGCCGTTGACGCGGGGATACTGCCCGACTTTGGCACACCGGCGTGGCCACGGCGGATCAGGGGTTGAAACTGTTCTTCAATCATATTACGTCCCCGTTTATTCTAGGGAAAGATATCGTTGCGTGCCCTATCGCTTGCGCGACGTCGCCGCATGGATTGAAACGACCCATGTTGACTGATCGGACAGATCGCTCCGATCTCCGGGTGCCTTCTTGCGGCCTCCACTGGCCATTGCCCCTGGTGCATTGTCTGACGCCCGAGCGGAGCACGCCGTGAATTTTGTCGCAGCACGTGAGGTGGGAGCCCCTGGAGTCGTGAGTTATCAACGGATTGATTCGGTTCGCCAATTGGCGTTGTGAGGCAGGACATCATGCATTTTTACAAGAACGAACGCGTTGCTCTGTTTATCGATGGGGCAAACTTGTACGCGACGTCTCGTGCGCTGGGCTTTGACATCGATTATAAGCGGCTTCTCGGGCATTTTAGGGATCAATGCCAGCTTATTCGCGCCCTCTACTACACGGCTCTGATCGAAGATCAGGAGTATTCTTCGATTCGGCCGCTGATCGACTGGCTTGACTACAACGGCTACACGATGGTGACCAAGCCGGTGAAGGAATTCACCGACGCGACGGGCCGCCGGAAGGTCAAAGGCAACATGGACATCGAGCTTGCCGTCGATGCGATGCGTCTGTCGGATGCTTTGGACCACATCGTCCTGTTTTCGGGCGACGGAGACTTCCGATGCCTCGTAGCGGCGCTCCAGCAGCGTGGGAAGCGGGTGAGCGTGGTCTCCACCCTGGCCAGCCAACCACCCATGATTTCAGATGAACTGCGCCGTCAGGCGGACCAGTTCATCGATCTCGCCGCTCTCGAGCCGGTTATCGGCCGGGATCCTACAGGTCGGATGGGCCGCGAGTCGCGGGCAGCCTACGGGTCGCCGCGTGGGGTCGCGGGCGGCACGCGCTCGCGGGATCCTCGCGCGGTCGACGACTTCGATGATTTGTCCGAAGAAGAGACCTGAGCCACTGCCGGCTCGCGACACGCACGGATCGCGATAGCATGGCTCGTGACCCGACCGAGATCGATCAGCCGAGCCTATCGTACCCACCCGAGGCGCCTTGCGATTGCGATCTGTGCCCGCGCTTAGTCGCCTTTCGCAATCAGGCGCGCTTGATGGAGCCCACTTGGTTTAATGCCCCAGTCCCGTCATTCGGCCCTGAAAGCGCCCGGCTGCTCATCGTGGGTCTCGCGCCGGGCCTCAAAGGCGCAAACCGGACGGGACGGCCGTTCACGGGGGACTTCGCAGGCGAGCTCCTCTATGGCACGTTGCTGAAGCATGGTTTTGCGGCCGGAACATACGGCGCGGATCCCGCCGATGGGCTCGTTCTGAACGACTGCATGATTGCAAATGCCGTGCGCTGCGTGCCGCCT
Organism: Pseudomonadota bacterium; assembly: GCA_021813195.1. The sequence goes on along the minus strand of JAKALI010000382.1, from coordinate 2,920 downwards.
GAGAACAAGCCGATGCCGCAGGAAATCGCTGCCTGTCGTCCTTATCTTGCGGCACGCATTGCCGCGCTGCGGCGCTTGCGCGTCATCCTGGCGCTCGGGCGCATCGCCCATGATCAGGTGCTGGCCGCCATGGCACTGCGAAAGGTACTCCACCCATTCGCACATGGCGCGCGCCATGCGATCGCGCCCTGTGTGACATTGTTCGACAGCTTTCACTGCTCACGCTACAATACGAGTACAGGTCGCCTAACGTTCGACATGTTCGACGACGTCATCGCAAACATTCGCCATGTGTTGGATGAAGATGGCCAATCGGCTTGCGGCGGCTAATGGAATTTTGTTCGCGGCGTGGTAGCCGATCAGCCCTGAGCTTTTTCGGGACGAGAGAGACGAACGACATGAAGAGACGCACGGCAACCGAACCAGTCGAGGATTTCGGCATCGCGCCCGAGAAAGTTGGCCACGTCATCGTCAAAGCGCGTGAATACGGCGCGAAAGTCGGAGCATGGAACGACACCGCGGAGGAAGGCGATGCCGAAGAAGACCCCGCGGCCATCCTTGAGGATTTCGCCAACGACCCGACAAGTGACGAACTTGTCGGTTTTATTGCGACGTTGAATGACGACGAGCAGGCGGCATTGGTCGCCCTGGCTTGGATCGGCCGCGGGACCTATGAAGCCGAAGAACTCAGCGAGGCCATCGAGACGGCCCGGAGCGAGCGGACGAACGCGACGGCCAAGTACCTGCTCGGCATGCCACTGCTGGCGGATTATCTCGAAGAGGCTCTTGAGAAGCTCGGCTATTCACCCGAAGAGATCGTCAGCGACGTCATGTAGCCATGAGGCTCCTGGGTTGGCACAGGCTGACCGTCCCCTAGGTCAACTGCAACTTGGTTGGGGGCCCGCTACCGGCGGCGGACTCCGCGCAACCGTCACTGCAGCCTGAAATGTTCTTGAAATGTTCCGTTTTTCGGCATATCCCACCGTGCGTGAGGACTGCGGTGGGCGGGATTGCGTTCGGATCTCATGTGAGCTGCGTCATTCGCAGCGAGCGCGGTCCGCGGTCAGCCGGTTTCGACATCCGGCGTGACGTCGCACACAGGGAAGGGTGCAGGACGTGGTTCGTATCGGCTCGGAATACGATTGGGGTGGGGTGAATGACGCCCGAGTTGGGGCAGAGCGCCGGAGGGGTCGTGGCGCATTATCAAACCCAAGCGGTCGTTACGAGAGGGAGCAGCGCGGTTCAATCGATGACGGATGGGCACGCCTCGAAGACGATGATGCCCCCGCACTGCCGACGGAAGTTCTCATCGATCGGGCGCGCACAATCATCACGCGCAACGATAGCCCGGACATCTCCTTCGACCGCTCGATCAACCCCTATCGGGGCTGCGAGCATGGCTGTGTCTATTGTTATACGCGTCCGACCCACTGTTATCTGGGGCACTCTGCGGGGCTGGATTTCGAGACCAAACTCTACGCCAAGCCTGACGCCGCGGACCTGTTGTGGCGCGAACTTGCCAAGCCGGGTTACCGGGTCGCGACGATGGCGCTCGGCACGAACACCGATCCCTATCAGCCCATCGAGCGGCGTCTTGGCATCACCCGCGCCATTCTGGAGGTGCTGGAGGAGACCGGGCATCCAGTCGGCATCGTGACCAAGTCGGCGCTCGTTGCTCGCGACATCGACATCCTCTCTCGGATGGCGGCGCGCGGTCTGGCCAAGGTGGCGATTTCCGTGACGACGCTGGACCGTCACCTGGCGCGGCGGATGGAACCGCGGGCCGCGACACCGGCACGGCGACTGGAAACGATCAAAATGCTGAGTGACGCCGAGGTGCCTGTGACTGTCATGGTGGCGCCGATCATACCCGCTCTGACCGATCATGAAATCGAACAAATCCTGGAGGCCGCCGCGACGATGGGAGCGGGGCAAGCGGGTTATGTCCTCCTGAGGCTACCGCTCGAAATCAAGGCGCTGTTCGGGGAGTGGCTGGCCGAGGAATTTCCCGATCGCGCGGTGCGCGTTCAGCATCTGCTTCAGTCGATGCACGGAGGGCGGGACTATGATCCGACATTCGGCGTGCGCCAGCGTGGACGCGGACCTTATGCCGTTCAGATCGCACAACGATTTCGCCTCGCGTGCCGCCGACTGGGGCTTAATGGCCGGTTCGACGCCTTGAGAACGGATCGCTTTCGCGCGCCCGTTCCAGTGGGCGGCCAATTGCCCCTGCTGTGATGCTTCGGTGATCGCTCAGTCTCAGCGAATGCGCCGCCCGAAATACAGGATGGCACTCAAGGGTATGATGAGACCAAGCAAGACTGCCACGACCATCAGCGCGGGAAGGTTGTCGTAATCGCCACGCGCCACGACGAAAATCACGTTGAGATATTTGGTTGCGAGTTGGCCGGCAATTAGAGCAAGATTCATGAACGAGGCCATCAAAGCAAACCAGACAGCGCGCTTGGCAGGTGGCGCGTAGATTGCGATTAACGTCAGGAGCGGCACCATGCTCAGCTGGGCCAGCGGGGATTGGGCCGCCGCATCGATGATGGCAATCGTGCGCGCGCCGAAGCCCAAGTGCGCCTCTGTCCATAGGTCGGCACGAAAGACGAGAAGCAGGTTGGGTATCGCGAGTACGCCGCCGACGAGCGTCAGCCATAGCAACACGCGCGCCACAGGCAGCCGCGTGATGACATCCGACAACAGCCAGGCAGCGATGAGGGCGATTGCGGCGCCGATCTGACTCAAGACGCCAAAGAAGGTTTCGTCGAAGCCCAGAACGTCGATCGTGAACCAGCGATAGCCCTCGCCAACCCCGGGCGTGGCGCGAAAGAAAAAGATGATCAGCGCCGCGTAGAGAATGCGCTGACGCGTTTCGACGTCGATATCCGCCGTCACGCGAGCCAGCATCGCAATG
>JAKALI010000381.1 GCA_021813195.1 Pseudomonadota bacterium | reverse complement strand
ACGGCGCCCGGCGATCCGGTATCGAATGTCCTGCCCCGTGACGCGCCGGCAGGTTTCGATAACTTCCTTCACCGAGTACCCATTCCCGGTCCCCAGATTGAACGCATTGAATCCCGAAACGTTCCCGCCCAACGAACGCCCCATCGCCAACAGGTGCGCCGTACACAGGTCCGCGATGTGCACGTAGTCGCGAACGCAGGTGCCGTCCGGCGTATCGAAGTCGTCGCCGAACACCTGCAACTGGGTGTCTTCAGGCTTGCCGCCGCCGCGCACGCGTAGCGCCTCCCGTAGAATAAGCGGAATCAGGTGCGTCTCCGGATCATGACGTTCGCCCAACTCGCCCTCCGGATCGCACCCCGCAGCATTGAAGTAGCGCAGCGCCACAGTGCCGAGCCCGTACGCGCGCCCGTAGTCCGCCATCGCGCGCTCGGCCGTAAGCTTCGACATCCCGTAGGGATTGACCGGTTGTTGCGGGTGGTCTTCGTTCATGGGCAAGGAAACCGGATCGCCATAGGTGCTGCAGGTCGAGGAGAATACCAGGCGTTGCACCTTCGCCGCGCGCATCGCTTCCAGGAGATTCAGCGTTCCGATTACGTTGTTGGTGTAATACTTCGCAGGATCCTGCACTGACTCGCCGACGTAACAACTCGCGGCGAAGTGCATCACCGCATCAATTTGCCGGCCGTCAAATGCCCGAGCAGCATCGGCCTCGAGCCTTAAATCCCCTTCAACAAAATCTGCACCGCTTACCGCATCCCGGTGCCCGGTGGAAAGGTTGTCGAAGACGGTGACCTGATGTCCCCTATGAGTCAGGAGCTTCACCATATGGGAACCGATATAGCCTGCGCCGCCGGTGACCAGTATTGAGAATGTCATCGATTCAGCCCCCGTCGCAGATCGTGCTTCTTCGCCTCCACCATACCTTGATACATTGCTCGCATCATGCAAAATACCAGGCCGTCTTTGCCGTCGAGGAAACCTCGCCGCCAGACGTAGCTATACAAAAAGTAAATAAGGGGCCGCGCCGGTAACTTCGTTGCCAAGCGCTTTACGGCCTTGCGGCGCGTCAGGGGATCGCCGCTCATCACGTCGAGCAATCTTAGCGGCTGCGATTCAACGGCCAACTCATACTCCGCTTCTTTTCGCGCGTACCGGTTCTGCCGCTCGAACCATTCGTCGATACCTTTAATGTTTTCATCTATTAAGTCGTTCTTCAGATCCCGCACGTCACCAATGACATCCTGGGTTTCCGCATGCCCACGGTTGACGTACCTCACCCGGCCCTTTCGCACCAGTCTCACCACCCAACTCGGGTAGAGACTGCTATAGCGGAGCCAGCGTCCCCACATATAGAACCGCCGCTTAAGCCGAAACGCACCCACTGACTCTGGTACATTTGGCAACGCAAGGGCTAACTCCGTCGCCAAGTCCCGCGGCACCCGCTCATCCGCGTCCAAAACCAGCACCCACTCGTGCAACGGCGCCGCATTCTCCAGCGCCCAATTACGCTGATCGCCAAATCCTGTAAATGCATGCTGAAAAAACCGGGTCCCCATGCTCCGGCTAATCTCTTCGGTGCGGTCATCGCTGAAGGAATCCACCACAATCACATCGTTGCACCATGCAAGGCTTTGAAGGCACCGGGGAAGGTGCATTTCTTCATTCAGGGTGAATATCATCGCCGTGACCGGTATCGATGATAAATGTTTATCGGTATGGCCCATAAGCGCAGTTGCTTGTCCGGGCGGGGGGAGGGGGGACGAATTATACAGGTCGCTGGGTAAGCTTAGCCGTGCAGATCATATTCTTCCACAACCATGGCAACCGCCCGTAAAAATGGAAACCTATGTCTCCGAAGCCATGCCGGGATACGAGTCCCCGCAGTGTTCGTGCGCTAAAAAATTTGATGTGCCCGCCGTCCCAGTCAACTCCATGGTGCGCGTCCCATTTGTCAAGAACACTGATTGCCAGATTCTTCAAATAGCCGTGATAAGGTGTGCCGATCAACAGTGCGCCCCCAGGCTTGAGCAGCAAAGCGGCTGTCTCAATCAGCAAGGAGGGTCGGTACAAGTGTTCGATAACGTCACTCGAAACAACAGCATCGAATGACCCCGGCATCAGGCAGCCACTTACTATCTTCGGATCAATTTCATTGCAGACAAATTTAACAGGACCCGCGGCGTAGTGGCGTTTGGCAATTGCGATACCGCTTTCTGATGCGTCGATGCCGGTGACGCGATAGCCGTGGCGGGCGAGTCGGCCGACAAGATGACCACTCCCGCAACCAAGATCGCAGACTGATTCGACTCCCTGAGTCCGGCGAACCAGACGTTCGAAAATCGGGGCCAACACCCGCGCCGTGTTTCCCGGACCAGGTTCAGCGGACGTGAAACCATAATCTCTGTACTCACTCATAGGCTTCCCACGACGCGGCCTGGCGTGCACATTCGCGCCCTTTCCGGGTCGTCCGATAGACAGCTTCCATACGGTGAGCGATTACTTCCCTTGTGTACTTGGCAACTACGGCGTCGCGACCCCGCTGACCCATCGTTCGGCTCCGCTCGGGATCTGCGATTCATCTTCCCAACATCTCTGAACTTCCATCCAGGACGATCCCTGCGTCGGTTTCCAGCACTAGATCGCCTGCACCGACTTATGGAGTCACGACGATTGGGCATCCCACCGCCATGCTTTTCAAAACACGTTGCCAAAATTCCCCGAATAGGAAGCCAGTACCAGCGCCGCTGTGCGCCTAAGAATTCCCCTATTGTCCAGTCCGTAGATTGGCCCAACAAACGAAATGCGCTTATGCACACCTTCCTGTTTTCCCAATGCCTCAAGCCTCGGTTGAATTTGCTCCTCGTTGTTGCCCGCGATGACCAAACTGCAGTTAGACACGAAGGGCAGGGCGCAAATCAGGCACAAAGGAACTCTGCATCTCGGACAAGGTCAGCACCTTTCGGATGATTTGCCTGGAGAAGCTGGCTTGCGGCCGCGGCACGGCCGCGGAATTGAGTGCTGCGTAGAGACGCTCTTCACGCATAGACGGCGCCAGCCGCGGGACCATCCAGTTCCATACAAGCATCGAAGCTGCGAACGGCAGGACGGAAACATGGCATTCATCATGAAGACGATGCATGCGGGTCGCGGTCGGCGGTACGAATGAATAGAGCTTCACTTCCTGAGCAAGCGTGCGAAGCTTGCGCACGAGGTCAAGGACATGCACTCGCCCAGCGGTCTCGACAGCCATCGTCAGCGGCTGCGTCATAGCCGTGCGATCCCGCGGCGGCCAATCGCCGTCTGTGCTATGGCCGCCGCGGGCGGATCCAGTTTGCGTTCGATGAAGAGGATCAAATGCGCAGCAATCAAAGCGGCAACTGCGGAGACCAGGATCTCCAGGAGATTGCCGCCAGGCTGGATGAGCGTCAGGCCTGGTAGAGCACGCAGAAGAAGTCCACGCATGTCGCCCCCGGACATCGCACGCATGATCCCGTGGTCGAGGTACATTAGAAGCAAGCCGAATACAAAAAATCCAGCCAGTACGCCGATCCAACCGAAATTGACGTAAAACTCTAACACTTGACCTGCCCCCACGCTGGTTCCCTCAGCGAAAGGGATGCCAGTAAAGTCTGTCACCACGCCCCTGCCTCCGCCGACCTCAGGCTTCCCCGGCCAGATCGCACGCGGGATTAGGGCCCACCAGGGTACTGTGCCGCCATATGCAAGCTCTACGGCTCCGTCTTGAAGTCGGGCGGCGGCGGCACCGACAAGAACGTTCTGGTTGAGCCGCCCGTCGACGGCATCGATATGCGCCGGATCGGCGAGGTCCAGCAGCCGAAAATTCGTGGTGATCGCAGCAATGCGATCCAGCCTGTCACCGATACCCGACTGCTCGTACCAAACAGCATCGCGGATGGCGTTGCGCTCGCCCATATAAGCTACGAAGAACGAAAGACCGATGTAAACGACGAGGGGCGCCAAAAGGACGAAAAAGATGCGTCTGCGCGCGATGACGAACAGGAAGGAAACCGCGCTCAGGATCCACTGGACACCAAAACCGAGGAAGCCACCGCTAATCATCGTCGCGACCGGAAATAAAGGCAAAAGCGCCAGCGTAGACAGCACCCTAAGACCATCGCTTCTGACCACGGCGCTATAGAGACGTAGCCAAATGCCAAGAACAAGCAATCCCACGAAGGCCGAGAGGATGGAGTTGATGGATGGCACGACCGCTGCAATTGGCAGGACGACCAGGAACACGACGCTGCCGGATATCAGAAATCTCAGGCCAGCGCGATCCAGCCATGCCGTGCCACTGAGAACGCGACCGCCACCCGCCGCATTGGCGCCACGGTTGTTTATCAAAGGGGCCACCGCCGCGCCAGCGAGGAACATCGCAAGACCAACGACCGTAATTTGAAAACCTAAGTATGTTTCCTCAAATCCAACGGGCGATACCGTCGAATCAAGATAGACAAGTGCGCCAGGCGCATGAATGAGCGAGAGCGATATCCAATAGCTTAGAGTCAGCGCGCCGCCGCGGCGCCCCTGTCTCATCACTAAGAGAACGAGCGCAATCGTCAGAGCGAGCCAAATTAGAAGAAGGGCAATCATATTTTACAAATTTACCATGAAATCTGTGGGCAATTGAACGATTCGCCGGGCGCTTACCTATATTCCAACGTGCTCTAGCCACGTTTCTCCACGACACGAAGCATAGACATTAGCCGGTCTCGGTACGTATGTGCGCCGGCGGTAATTCTTCCGTGAACGGATCTGGCGAGCCGGCTGCGTTCTGCAGGATCGGCGAGGAGTGCGCGCGCACGGATCGCCGCCTCTTCAGGCGATTGAAAATAGCGCACGGCCTCGCCATCCTCGCCAAAAATCGCCCGATGTTCCTCCGTATCCTCGACGAGCATGCAGCCGCCAATTGCTGCGATCTCGAAGCTGCGCATAACATGGCCGTCGCGATTGGACCGGCGGACAAGGCAAAGATTTACTCTGGCTGCGGCAGTGAGCGTG
>JAKALI010000380.1 GCA_021813195.1 Pseudomonadota bacterium | reverse complement strand
CGTGGCGTCGCGCAACATCGGCGATCGACGCGCCTTCTTTCTGGCTCTCTTCGACGATCCGACGCTTTTCATCAAGCGTCCAATATCGACGCCTCCGATCCCCGCCGCCGCCAGACATCATCGATGGTGTCCATTATCGGATAGTGGACACGATCATCGAGCCACTCCTGCTCGATCTATCAGCGCAACTGGCGTTCAGCGCTAGGCGGCCCTCGTCGGAGGCTTACGCATCCGCAAACGCATCTACAAAACCAGAGACCTCGCCCGAGCCGACGTGTTCGATTACATCGAAGTGTTCTACAACCGAACCCGTCGTCACAGCCATCTCGGTGGCGTCAGTCCCGAGACGTTTGAAAACGCCGCGGCGTGAGGCTGGGATTTGTCCACCAAACCGGAAGCAGTCCACCTTGAAACTACTTCGAGGAGAGTTCGCCGGTTGCCACCAAGCGAGCCGCCCTGCGCTGCGCCCCTGGCTCAGCAGTCACGTTTGCCTCGTCGATCAGGCCCAGTGCCGCCAGCAGATTGACCTGGGACTGATTATATTGCACCACTGCAGATGCGTACTGCGTGCGAGCCTGATCCGCAGCATCCTGCGCTACAAGCGCGTCGACCAGAAGACCCGTCCCAGCCAGCAAATTTCTTTGAGTCAATCGCAGCGCCTCTTCAGCTGATTTGACCTGCTGCTGAGCGATCGGGATGGAATTCTTCGCTAAAATGCTTGCCTGGTGCGTCGTGACGACAGCAGACTGCACTTGCTCCAGCTGGCGGTCGACCTCCAAGGCAGCAATACTCACATTGGCGGCGGCTGTTCTTATTCTGCCGAAAGTGGCGAGACTCCAATTGAAGCCCCCGGTGGCCTGATACTGTGTCTGGCGGTACATCGTATCTTTCGTCAAAGCGGCCCCGACCGGCGGGTAACCCATAGCTGGCGCCGGCGGCGCGTAGACGCGCGTGGCTTGAAGCTGCGGCCCCAAGCCCCCCCAAATCGTCGCCCCCTTGTCGCCTTCGGCGGCTTCCAGCAACGTCCGGACGGCCAGCAAATCCGGTCTGTAGCGAACGGCGTCGACGAGCATCTCGTCAATCGACAGGTCCTCGCGCACGAGCGCCGTCTGTCGCATAGCCCCGCCTTTCGGCGCCAACATCACAGTCGGGTCGAGTTGCAATGTGACCGTTAAGGCGACAGAGACGTCGTAGAAACCGTTCAGCGCCGTAAGCAGATTTTGCTGCCTTTGAGCCAGCGCAGCCTCGGCGCGCAATTCATCCGCAGGCAAAGCAGTTCCGGCCTTTAGCCTCAATCGCTCTATGCGGAGCAGTTCCTCAGCCTCTTTGAGCGATCGCTGCGCCGCCGCGACCTTGGCTTGACCCAACACTATATCGTAATATTGCACCGCCGCGAGGCGCGTCGTCTCGAGAACGGTAGCTTGGTCTTGCTGTTCGGAAGCTTCGAGACGCCGTTTTGAGGCGATGATGTTGTACGCCACCATGCCTGGGTTGATGACCCACTGAATGACTGCGGCAGGATATGTATGCGAGAAAGTCGCAAGCGCCAGGCTGTTAACGTTTGAGAGCGCCCCCTGGACCCCCAAAGTCGTGACGTTTGGCGTAAAAGACGGAAGGACCATCGCGACGCTGGCGTCGAGTTCGCCTCGTGACGCTTCGATATGTTGCCGTGCTTCCTGAATGTCGACGTTGCGCGCAACTGCGACGTTGATCACGGTCGGAAGGTCGACAGCCAGCATTCGGTGTTCATACATCGGCTTAATTTTTGAAGCGTCGACATTGAGAGACGCCTTCGGCTGGACCTGCGGTGCGACAGACGGCCGCACAAGCTGCTCCCGGGTCGTTTCCATGCACCCACCCGTCGCGACGAGCAGAAATGGCAATAGCGCGCAGCGCCAGCGGAAACCATGCTTGATTTCGCATCCAAGTTTGTCAGGGGTCACGGTTTGGGCTCAGTTTGCTGGACTTGAAGGCTCAGGATCACCTGCGCATACGTTCCCGGCAGCAGATTGCCGTCAGGGTTAGGCACGTCAATCTCAATGCGCATCGTGCGCGTCGCGGCGTCGAGCGCCTTGGCGATGCGCGTGACCACCCCCTGAATATTCAATGCCGTCGTACCGTAGAGCTCGATTTCGGCAGGCAGCCCAGGCCGAATTCTCTCGGCGCTTTCTTCCGGGGCATCAGCGAAGACTCGCACAACGTCGATTTCCTGAACGGTGTATAAGGGAGCGGCGGGGCGAGCGCCCGTCGCTGCCTGCACGAGATCGCCGGGGTTGACCGTGCGCCGCGTCACCACGCCATCGAATGGGGCTATGATCTTGTCGTATTGCAGCAAGGCCCCGAGCCTTTCAACCTCGGCTTTGGCCGCGTCAATGTCAGCCTCGGCCAATTTGACTTTGGCCTTTTGGGTTTCCAAGGTGGCGCCCGACACGCTCTCCTTGGCCACTTGGTCGTCAAGCGCCTGCCCAGTCGCCGCTTTTCCGGCGAAAAGCTCGCGCTGGCGCTTCAACGTCACCTTCTGGAGGGCGAGATCGGCCTGGTTGCCCACCAGCGTTCGCTTCGCGACTTCGAGTGTGGCCTCGGTCTGGTGCACAGCAGCTTGAGCCTTGTCGAATGCCGCCTGAAGTTCGGGGTCGGAAATCACCGCCAGAACTTGCCCTTTTTTTACATCATCGCCGATATCGTTGTTGACTTGCGAGATGTAGCCTGAGTCCTTCGCGAAAAGGTCGGTGACATAAAACGCCTGAATGGTCGCAGGGATTACTATGTTGGATTGCTTCCGCTCATCCAACGATGATTTGGACGGCGCTACTGTGCCCTGAACTCCACCAGAGGCGATTTCCGCCCGGGCGCCAGACACACCAGCCTGGTAAGGATAGTAGATGGCGGCGACAGCGAGAGCTACAATCGCTCGAGGTCTTAAGCGCTTTCTTCGATTTTCCAAAGGTGGTCTACGCAGAAGCATTAACATGAGAGCCGATCCCGATTGTTGTTGAGGGTTAAGCCACAGTATCGGCATCAGCCCGATCTGCGGGCAGCAACGAAGCGCTTTCGCGCGACCGTCCGCCTTGAAGCACGGTAAAAATTGCTGGCAAAATGATCAGCGTAGCGATTGTCGCTCCGGTCAGGCCGCCGATGACCGCACGGCCGAGCGGCGCCGTCTGCGAGCCGCCTTCGCCCGCGCCGATCGCCATTGGCAGCATGCCGGCGATCATTGCGCAGCTCGTCATCAAGATCGGTCGCAGCCGGCTTGCCGCGCCGGCAATCGCCGCGTCATGCGCCTCGGCGCCGCCCATCCGATTGCGCTCAGCGAAGGTGACGAGAAGGATCGCATTGGCCACGGCGACTCCTATCGCCATGATCGAGCCGATGAGCGACTCAATGTTCAACGACGTCCTCGTGATCAACAACGCAATCGCGACGCCGGCAGCAACGGCAGGAATGGTGAGGACAACGGCCAGCGACAGACGGAAAGATTGGAAATTCGAGGCCAACAGCAGAAAGATCGTGATTGCGGCAACGGCGAATCCGAGCCCGAGCCCGCTAAACATTTCTTCCATTGGCGTGACCTGCCCGCGAACGGCCACATTCACGCCTGGAGGAGGGGTTCCCGCCTTTTCGATCGCCTTTGAAATTTGATTAGCGACGCCGCCAAGATCTTCGCCGACAATATTTGCCTGTAGGGTCAGCATGCGCTGCATGTTGTAACGGTCGTACTCGCCGAGCACCGTCCCTTCGGTAACATCCGCCAATGCTCGCAAACTAATCTGCGCGCCATTCGTATGAGTGATCGGAATATTTTTGATTTGCTCTACCGAGTCCATCCGTAGCGGCGGAACTTGCACTTGCACCTGGTAGCCGATGCCGCTCTTGGGATCGGCCCAGAAATTAGGAACCGTGAAGCGACTTGAAGAGGTAGCTTCTGTCAGTGACTTACCAATTGTGTCCGCGGTCACTCCGAGTGTACCCGCGAGTCGACGATCGATATCGACCTTAACGGCCGGGTAATCGAGCTGCTGTCCGAATTGCAAGTCCCGCAGGGCAGAGATTCCGCTCAGCTCGGACTGAATTCGCTGGGTAAAAGCGCGCGTCTTTGCGAAATCGGGGCTGCTAACCGCGACTTCGACCGGCGTCGGCGCACCGAAGCTCATGACCTTGCTGACGATGTCGCTCGGCTCGAAGCTGTAGCGCACGTCGGGAAGTTCCTGCTTAAATTTCTTCCGCAGCCTTTCTTCGAGCTCCGACACATCGATGCGAACCTCTGGATTAAGCTGAATCTGCAGCACGGCCTCTTGCGGTCCGCTCGTCCAAAGGTAGATGGTGTTGATCGGATAGGCCGCGTTTTGGACGCCGATAAAGCCGAGAGTGAGGCCAACGTTCTGCGCCCCGACCTCGCGCCGGATAATATCCATCGTCTTGTTAGCGATCTTTTCCGTTTCTTCAATGCGTGTCCCTGTCGGAGCATTCATGCGCAGCGCAAACTGCCCCGCACTGACGACAGGGAATATCGTCCGGCTCAGTGCGGCGCCGCCAACGATTGCAATAAATCCTGCAGCGACGAGATAGCCCAGCACGACGCGCCGGCGTTGCGCGACGACGCCGGTCAAGAAATCGCGGTATCGTTCACGGAACTCATCGAACCGTGAAGGGCCGACCTCGTGATGCTCGGGCTGGGTCCGCAGCACCCAGATCAACAGTATCGGAACGAGCGTCGTCGACAGCGCATAGGAGGCGACCATCGCAAAACCCACCGCCAGAGCCAGCGGAATGAAGAGATTACGAGCGGCCCCCTGCATGAAGAGGGCCGAAATGAAGACGGCCAAGATGCAGAGCATGGCCAAGAAATTGGGAACAAGCGTCTCCGCCGTCCCGTCATAGGATGCGCGGGCAAGAGGCGTGCCGCGCCCCAAATGCGAATGGACGTTCTCTATGACGACGGTCGCCTCGTCGACCAAGATGCCGACCGCCAGAGCCAGACCGCCAAGGGTCATCAGATTGACCGTTTGCCCAGAAACCCATAGCGCAACCATCGCCGCCATGATCGACAGCGGGATATT
>JAKALI010000379.1 GCA_021813195.1 Pseudomonadota bacterium | reverse complement strand
AGCAGTTCGATGATGCAGGCCGGATGAAGCCATCGCCCTATTACGATCGCGTGGTCGACGTCATTGAGGAGCTGATAAAGTTCACCTTGCTGACACGCGGCCCTGCCGCCTATCTCACTAGTCGCTATAGCGAGCGCAAGGAAGAGACAGAGAAGCTCGCCGCACGCGTCAAACTGGCCGCGATCTGACTACGGCAAGGCTGTCGTGGGGATCTGCTTTACCGTTAGATCACGTCTCAAGAATGATCTTGCCCATGTGACTAATATCATACCCACCAATACTCTTGAATTCGTTCTGAAACTTCGATGACCTCAGTATCTCGAACATTGTCTTGATGTCCGGCGTGTTGACCCGTTCGGTCTTGACCACGAGATCGTACCGCTCTCTTTTCATTGGGACGAAATCTATGTTCTCGACCTGTCGGGCGATCTTCTCGGTCCCCACCGCGACGTCCGCCTCGCCACGCCCAACGGCGCTGGCGACGGCCAGATGTGATTGGTTCTCATCGTCGTATCCGGCAACCTGACTGCCATAGAGATTGAGCAGCTTCAGGTTCTCATCGAGAAGGACACGCGAGCCAGCTCCCTTCTCGCGATTGATCATCCGAACATCGTCGCGTGCGAAGTCGTTCCACGATTGGATATTCTTAGGATTTCCTTTGGCGACATAGAGCCCCTGCGTCCTATAGGTGACATTGGCGATGGTACAACGGATACCGGGCAGAAGAGTGCGGACATGCGGAACGTTGTAGTCGTCGCTTGAACTGTCCCACAGATGGGCTGTCGCGACGCTGACCTTGTCGTGATAAAGTGAGACCAGGCTGTCGTAGCTGCCAATGTAAGCTCGCAGCGCCATGACTCCGTGCATGCGCATGAAGTTCGACAGGATGTCGAGAATGAGATCCTGTCCACAGATGATGAAGCCCTCGCTGCCACGCCGACCCGTAGAGAGGTCGAAGTATTTGTACTCGTCGAGCGCGGGGGAGCCATTGGCTTCCTGTCGACGCGCCTCTCGTCCGGTGCGCGTGACGTAGTCCCGGACGTGGGCCTCGGTGAAGCGAATTTTTCGGCCGACCCTATAGGAGCTAATAGCTCCATTCTTGATCAGAGCATAAATCCCGCTCCGACTGACATTCAGCAACCCAGCCACATCCTCAACGGTCAGCGCGTCACGCGTAGCCATCGGGCTCTCCACATATCAATTCGTCTAATTTCGTATTAGTAGGCGCAACCCGAGTCGTAAAGATAGTCGTCTTCATCCGCTTTCGCTTTACATAAGGGGCGCATTTGGGCTTTAAATCGAGTGAGGTGACACGTCGGCCGCAATCTCTTCGTCTATTTTCATGCGTTTTCGCGCCAAAGGCCAGCGTGGGACTGCCCATCCGGAACGCGAGGCGCAAATGAACCGACCTTCGGCCCCTACCAATCTCGCTAAAGATTGCGCCGCCTGGACCCGCCGCGGTCTCATGATCCTGGGCGTTGGCCTCGCGCTTCTTGGCGTTTCGGCTTCGGTCTCAAATGCCCAACAACCGCAACCACCCAACATCGCCGCCGCGGCCGATCTCAAGTTTGCTCTCGACGAGGTCGGCGCAGCCTTTACCCGCGATACCGGGAAGGTGGTCACTCTCACTTATGGTTCATCGGGCAATTTCTTGCGCCAGATCCAGCAGGGCGCTCCGTTCCAACTGTTTCTCTCAGCGGACGAGGGCTTTGTTCGTCAGCTCGCTGATGCCGGGAAGACGGTCGATGGAGGCACCCTCTACGCAATCGGCCGCATTATCCTGTTCGCGCCCAAAAACGCGCCTTTCAAAGTAGACCCGGAACTAAAGGACTTCCGCGCAGCCCTGGCCGATGGCCGAATCCAGAAGTTCGCCCTCGCGAACCCCGAACATGCGCCCTACGGATTGGCGGCAGAGCAGGCTCTACGCTCGCGCGGGCTATGGGACACCGTGCAGCCCAAATTGGTGATGGGCGAAAATGTAGCGCAGGCCGCCCAGTTCGCCTCCTCCGGGTCAACACAGGGCGGCATTTTTGCGTATTCGCTTGCCCTTTCACAGCACGTTGGCGATCTCGGCAGCTACGTGTTGCTGCCCGCTGACTGGCATGAACCTCTTCGGCAGCGCATGGTGCTGCTCAAGGGCGCCGACGATACAGCGCGCGCATTTTACGCTTATATTCAGCAGCCGGCCGCGCGTGCGATTTTCCGCAAGTACGGTTTTGTGTTGCCGGGCGAAGGTTCCTGATCGGCGAGTGAGACCATGGACTGGTCGGCGCTCGCTCTTTCCCTTCACCTCGGTGGTCTCACCGTCCTCATCCTGATCCCGATCGGAATAGCGATCGGCCGGCTGCTCGCTTACGTGCCGTTTCCAGGAAAGAGCGTGGCCGAAGCGGCTATTGCCTTGCCGCTCGTCCTGCCGCCGACTGTCATCGGCTACTATCTGCTTGTCGGTTTCGGCGGCGCTTCGACCTTTGGTCAAATCTACCAAACCCTGTTCGGGCGCTCGCTGGTCTTCAGCTTCGAGGGCTTGCTGGCCGCTTCCATCCTGATCAACCTTCCGTTCTCGATCCAACCAACGCAGCGAGCGTTCGAGGCGATCCCGCCCGAGGTACGGGAAGCGGCAGCCTGTTCAGGAATGTCGCCTTGGCGCGTCCTCGCCCAGATTGAGCTCCCCCTTGCTTGGCCGGGTATCGTCACCGGCCTGGTCCTGGCGTTCGCCCATACGCTCGGCGAATTCGGCGTCGTGCTCATGGTCGGAGGAAGCATCCCCGGCCAGACGAAGACAATCGCCATATCGATCTATGATCGCGTTCAGGCGTTCGACAATGCTGCCGCCGGGACAATGTCGGCGCTGTTGCTCGTTCTGTCATTGATCGCGCTCGGCGTCACTTTCATGCTCTCAAGGCGCGTGGGCCGCCGCTATGTCTAACGGGCTCCGCCTCGCTCTCAAACAAACAGGGCCGATCCCGTTGCACGCTGAGTTCTCCTGCGCACCAGGTGAGCTTCTGGCGCTGGTCGGCCCGTCAGGTAGCGGCAAGTCGACGATCTTGCGCGCCATTGCTGGGCTCTATCGGCCCTATCAGGGCCGGATCTCATGCAACGGCAGCACCTGGCTCGATACCGTGTCCGGAATCGATACGCCGCCGCATCGGCGTTCGGTTGGTTTCGTGTTCCAGAACTATGCGCTCTTCCCGCACATGACGGCGCTCGACAACGTCAAGGCCGCACTTGCGCATCGGCCTGCGAACGAGCGCATTGATCGCGCTCGAACCCTCCTGCGCCTCGTTCACCTTGAGGGTCTCGAAAGCCGGAGACCAGCGGCGCTATCCGGCGGGCAACAACAGCGCGTTGCTGTAGCTCGCGCGCTCGCTCGTGACCCCGGCGTGCTGCTCCTCGACGAACCCTTTTCGGCCGTCGACCGGCGGACCAGGCGCGGTTTGCACCGTGAACTTCGGGAACTCCGTACCGCCGTCTCGATGCCGATCGTGCTCGTCACCCACGACCTGGACGAAGCCGCCGATCTTGCCGATCTGCTCTGTGTTCTCGATCGCGGCGAGACGCTGCAGATCGGCAGCGCGGGTGAGGTCCTGGCAGCACCGGCAAGCGAGCGTGTCCGCGAGGCTCTGGATCTGCCTCTGGAGGATGCGTGATGGCGAGCGCGCCAGTTCCAACCATGCTGATCCGCGGTGTTGGAGATGTCGGGTCCGCCGTCGCCGTGTTGCTGTTTCGCGCGGGATATTCCGTGACGCTGCACGACGATCCCGCGCCGACTACACCACGACGAGGGATGGCGTTCGCCGACGCGGTATTTGACGCCGAGACCGTTCTCGCAGGCATTGCAGCGCGTCGCATCGATCAGCCCGGCGCGCTCCGCCCGGCGCTGCTGGAGCGGCAGTTCGTGCCGATAACGATTCTGCCGTTCGCCAATGTGTTGAAGGCCGTGAGTTGGACTGTTCTTATCGACGCTCGGCTACGGAAACGATCGGTTCCCGAGCGCCAGCGCGGACTTGCGCCGCTTACGGTCGGCCTCGGACCAAACTTCATTGCCGGTGAGAATGTCGACGTCGCGATCGAGACAAGTTGGGGCGAGCGGCTTGGCACAATCATTGAACAGGGAGCGACGCTGCCGCTTGCAGGTGAGCCGCGCTCTCTCGCCGGGATCGGACGAGCGCGGTTCGTCTACGCTCCCGTTGGAGGATGCTTTGAGTCCGCCGCAAGCATCGGTGAACGCGTTGTTCAAGGACAGGCGATAGCGCACATCGGCGACGTGACGCTCTCAGCTCCGCTTGCCGGCACTATCCGAGGCCTGACACGCAGTGGCGTACCCGTTCCAGCAGCCACGAAAGTCATTGAAGTTGACCCGCGAGGCGACGCTTCGGCCGCGTTCGGTTTGGGCGAGCGGCCCAAACGCATCGCCGAAGGCGTGTGTCGCGCTATCGCCGGAAGAGCAACGCAGCTTTCAAATGAGGATCAAGCATGACCCTGGCGGAGACAAAGCCTCAAGATTCATTCGCCGCCTTTGGCACTGGAGCTGGAATCGGAGCCCTGGGAGGGTTGATTGGACTGGGCGGAGCTGAATTCCGCCTTCCTCTCCTCATCGGGCTATTCCGCTTTGTTGCCCTGGAGGCGGTAATCCTTAACAAGGCAATGAGCCTTGTGGTGGTCGCCTCCGCCTTGCCATTCCGGGCGACGACGGTCCCTTGGGATGCCGTGGCGGCGAATTGGACCATCATCGTCAACCTGCTGGCTGGAAGCTTGGCCGGCGCCTGGTTTGGGGCCGGCTGGGCCACGCGGCTCAAGTCAGAAACGCTCTATCGGATCATTGCGGCGCTGCTCGTGATGATCGCGGTCATACTCGTGGTCGGCCACGACCCTCGAGGTGCTGGGCACCCATTGCTTGAAGGACCTGGCCAGATCATCGCCGGCGTCGTGGCTGGTGTGGTGATCGGAGTGGTCGCCGCGCTTCTCGGGGTCGCCGGTGGCGAACTCCTCATCCCTACGCTCGTTCTCCTGTTCGGCTGCGACATCAAGCTCGCTGGTAGCCTTTCGCTGGCGGTTAGCCT
>JAKALI010000378.1 GCA_021813195.1 Pseudomonadota bacterium | reverse complement strand
TCATTACTGCATTGACGTTGATATTATTAGCCGCAGTCAATGTCAACTTATTTGCGCTCCAGTTAACTGCATCGTTGACGTTGATGTCGCCATTGACGCCGCTCCCGCCGGAGCTGCTGATGACGGTGACATTGTTGCTTGCAAGCTGCGTGGAGAGCGCAGTTCCCGTGATGTCGCCGCTAGTTGAGGCAATGGTGTAGTCGTGGGGATCAATGAGCCAGGTGCCGGTCTTGCCGAGGGGCGCGGTGGTGGTGATTCTTGCTGAGTCAGCTACCTCGACATGCGCCGCACTCGTTTCGATAAAGCCGCCGTTGCCTCCGTTCGGAGCACTGGCGTTCAGCGTGCCGGACACATTCACTGTGCCATTCTGCATGCCGCTCAATACCTTGATCGTGCCGCCACTCTGTCCTGGCCCTTGCGCCGAGGCGTCGAGCGTGCCTGATACCTGAACCGTTCCCTCGGTACCGCCGTCGAGGATGATCGTCCCGCTCTGGACACTCGCGCTGCGAGCGCTCGCATAGCCCGCCATGTCGATGGCGTGGTCCACCACCGCCTTGGCGGCGCTGGCGGTCAGGAGGATGGTGCCGCCGTCAGCAATCAGGCTGCCCGCGTTGGTGACGGCAGCCGATGGCGTCGTGCCGTCGGCACGGACGATCTGCTGCGCCACTTGCTTGTCGAGCAGAAAATTGAAGGTACCGTCACCGTTCAGATCGACCGTGAAGCCGGCTGCCGAGGCGAGTTGGATCTTGCCGAGGCGGGCCATGATGACGCCGGAGTTTCCGACCCCTGGGGCCACCAAGGCGGCAAGGCCGGTGTCGTTCACTGTGATCCGTCCGGCATTCACCACCATCGCGCCGGAATTCGCGGGGCTGGTGAACTTGTAGTTGCCGGCCATGAAGTTGCGGTTGCTGATGTCGAGCGTTGTGGCGAGGAGTCCGCCGACATCCACTTGGGCAGTCTTACCGAAGACGATGCCATTTGGGTTGACGAGCCATACCTGACCGTTCGCCTTGAGTGCGCCCATGATCTGCGACGGGTCGACGCCCACAACACGATTAAGAGCGATCGCCTGGGCATTAGGCTGGGCGAAGGTGGTCTGCTCGCCGGCACGGATGCTGAAGGAATTCCAGTTGATGACGGCTTTCTGACTCGTCTGGGTGACCGCCACGCTAGCGGGGCTAGGGCTGGCGATAGTTGCGGAGCCGGCGACAACCTGCCCGCCCTGCGGGTTCGCCTGCGCGAATGTCGGAACCAGGGTCAGCGCGGTGGTACCGAAAAGGCTCGCCACGAGCGTCCGTATGGAATGCCGAGCGGAAGTGCGGAAAGACGGCGGATATACCATGAGTACCCCCTCTAGAAACGGGAGACGACACTGAACAACAGGCGGGGGTGCCGATTGGCGCGGGAAGCGATGTCGCGGGTCAGCGGCTCCGCCAGTTCGATATCAACTGACACCTGATGAGACAAATCGAATCGCACGCCCGGGCCGGCCGAGGCGAGGGACTGGCTTTTCGGCTGGCCGGCTGCGGGATCGATGTTCCACACCTTGCCGACGTCATAAAAGACATAGAGCTGTGGATTTAGGAATACGGTATTACCGGTGCGCAGGTTGTACCGGGCCTCGATTGAGCCAGCGAGGCCGTTATCGCCAAGGATTTCGGAGGGTTCGTAGCCGCGGCCGATGCGCGTGCCGCCGAGCCCAAACCGTTGAGCCGAGAGAAGTGACCCGCCGGCGAGCTGCGCCGCCGCTGCGAACCCAAGTCCGAACCGGCCAGCAATGCTCTGATTACGTGTCAGATCGATCGTAAGGCGGGTGAAGTCGCTGTGGCCATTGGCGACGCTAAGGTTCGTCGAGCCGGTCCTGGTGGCGCCGAGGATATCAAGCCCCTGGCTCAGCTCGGCGTTGACGAGGGTGCTCGCCGGCCGGCTGTCGCCGAATAGCGTGTCAGCAGCATCGTAGCTCGCGGTGAGGGAGAGGTACCGCACCTTGTCGTCGGAGAAGCGGGTATCGAGAAGATCGACGCTGCTGTTGAGCGTGGTAAAGGCACCGCCAACCCGGAGCGTGCGTGCGGGCGAGCGAATCACCGGGTAGTCGATGCCTGCACGGAATGACAGACTGTTGCCAAGCGGATTGAGATCGACCAGGGCGCCCTGCGGCCGGGAACGGCTGTAAGTTGCGGCGAGGTTGAGGCGGGTACCTTCCGGTGTGAGAACTTCGTCATGTTGGAGCGCAGCGTACTGCAACTCGCGCGTGGGGCTGACGGTCGCTAACTGGAATCCGGTCCGGTCGTCGCGGCCGAACAGGGAGTTGAAATTTATCCCCGCTTGAGCCTGCAGCGGACCGATGGCTTTGGAACCGCGATCGTCAATCGACGCGTAGCCCGTGATGGCTTTGTGCGTCACCACAAGATCGAGGTCGGCCGCGCCGGGTACGTTCTGAGCAGGACGCAGGACAGTCCGAACCGACAGCCCGGGCACATCCTGCATCAAGAGCACATATCGCTCCAGCACCGCTGCAGTGAGCGGGCGAGCCGCTTTGATGCGCTCAGCCATGTCGGCAATGAGGCCGCGGGAATCGTGAGCATCGCCCTGAATGCTCACGTTGGCGACGTAGCCCTCCACCGCCTGCAGGTGGACCACGCCGTCAGGGACCTTCTGCGGCGGCACGATTACCTGCGAGAGGATGTAGCCGTCGCGCCGATACTTGCCCGTGAGAACGTCGCGCAAGGTGAAGACCTGGGCGAGGGAGATCTTCTTGCCGATGAGGTCGCGATAGAGCGGCGCCAGGTCGGCAGTTCTGTACACAGTGCTGCCGTCGAGGACGACGGCATTCAGCACGAATTCAATCTTCAGCGCTTCGGCCGGCGCAGGCGGCGCCTCCGGACCGGGAATCGTGATCTCCGGCGTGGCCTTCGGGACAGGCTGGGGCTGGAAACGTTCCTCGATGCGGCCGGGGCTCGCAGGACCGGGAATCGATTGGGCATTGACGACTGAAACGAACACGCCGAAGAGCGCAACAATCGTGAGCGCTCGCGCTACTTGGCGCGACCATGCTCGCACCTCCGGATGCTTCTTCACGGCACCTCCTTTTGCATTTGTCGTGGGTTTCTTTTTCGACCCGACGCCCCAGAACCAGTCGGTACCGGCAAGCGATTTTTCCATCGCGATCGCCAGTGGCGACCGAATGAAACAGCATATGCCACGAGTGCGACAGAAACAATTACACGGTCATCGGCCAAACGGCCTATGCCAAAAGTACTAGCGCTCATCGCTAGCGGCGGCACCATTGACGCCGCTTGCAGAACCGGTGATCGGGCCCCCGTCTTCGCCGGGCTTGTAGTCGGTCACGCCCTGCGCGTGAAGGCTGCCAGTCCCCGTTACGACCGAAAACGCAAGCGCGGCGGATGCCGCATGACAATAGAAAACAGCGTTCATCGATCTCCTCCAGAACTGGCCGACTTTCTAGCAAGCGGCCGACACCCGCCTCCAGTGACGCACCCGGTTCGCGCAGCCGCTGCAACGGGTATGAGCCGTCCTTGATTATTCTTCGGTGATGAACGCGCCAATACCGGCGATCACGTCCAGGTCCGGGTTTCCCCTACTGTCCCTAATCGCACCGCACGCCGCTACAATTCACCGTGATTCCTAAATACGGCCGTCACTAGCTCGCGCTCTACATTTTTAGCTGTTATTCTCATCTCGACAACAGAGAGTTTCCGGGAGATTTCGGGAGTTTCGAGATTCGACGCATCAAGGGGACGACATGCGACAGAAACTCAGAACGATCGGGGCACGAATCAAGCGTCTGCGGGAAACAAGAGGCCTCTCCCGCGGCGAAGTCGCAGCCCAGCTGCAGGTCGATGTGACCGCCGTAGCCGCGTGGGAAACAGCCAAGTATCTGGCGCGAGTAAGAAATCGCGAACAGCTTGCCCGAGTGCTCGGCGTCGATCTGGAGACGCTCTTTACAGGAGATGCGGACCGAGATTCACCGCCCATCACGGCGACACTCATCGACACGATGGAGCACATGCCCAAAATGCTTGTTGAACTTACCAAGCGCGCACGGCAGAAGCTTCGGGCGCTTCGTCTGGCTGCGCCCTATACGACCGCCGCTCACGTTCAAAAGGAATGGCGTGCGCTGGTGTCTGAACGACTGTTGTCCGGCACGTTCGAAGTGCAACGCATCGAGATTTTCTACAATCTCCGGCGACTTCAAGAAACACTCTCAAACATTCTCCGCTACGACGGCCGCGCATACTGGGTTAAGAGTTATTGCCCCGGATTGGCTGAGGTCGTTCCCGCGATGGGCGGCTACTTCTTCGACGACGACGAGTTTCTATTGGGTGCATATTGGACGGGCGTTCCGCCGCAGCACCGACCGGGACTCCGCGTGTCCGGCGCGCCTTTCCGGACCTTCTTCCAGGGGTACTGGGACGAAATCTGGCGAAGGGGGGCGCTGCTCAATATGAGCGGAACGCACGATTTGTCCGCCGTCCGAACGGTTGCGCTTCAACTCGGGCTGCAGCCGAAGAAATGGAAATCGTTTGTCGAGGAAGCGCGTGCGCTCACCATCGGCGATGGTGCGCCGCCGCTCATCTGAAACAAATCGTATCTTCCGTTCAGATAAACATCGATCAAGGCGGAATTCGTTCAGCACCGACAATTCTTCGGCTATTTCGCACTACCGATACTCCGCTCAGCTACACCGTACCGGATGCACAGCTGATCCACCTTCGGTTTCTCGGCCGCTGGTATCACGTAGACCCCGTGGCTCTTGTAGGTTGAGAGCCGGAGGCGCTTTCGCAGAATGCCGCCGATGAACCGGTTGGTGATCGGCCTATCGTACTCTTGTCCAAACCGGCCGACAAAGGCGGCGGTCACTTCGGAAACGGGAATATTCGCCCGGTCTCTCTGCGCAAGCATCTCCGCAAGAATCTCCAATATGCCGGCTTCCGCGGATGCCGAGCGTTCCGCATAGAGATCCTGATCAAATGACTTTACCGAATCGCGTACCTCCTCCCGGAGCTGCGCATCATCGATGATTGAAAGCAGCGGTACGAGGAT
>JAKALI010000377.1 GCA_021813195.1 Pseudomonadota bacterium | reverse complement strand
AGTTGCGCGATGCTTTGGGGGATGTGCCACTGTTCTAGCTGCATGCGTTCGCTCTGCTGGCAGGCTTGGAACAGCTTACGGTAAAAGAGATGCATACGCGCAAGATAACAGGCATAGCGGTGGCAATCTTCAAAATAGCCCGCAGCCTCAACGATGCGTTCCGCGGCGCAGTGCGCCTCGTGTGTCGCCTCGCGCAGGCGTTTATGACGATCGCCAATCATGGAGGGTGTTCCAGCGGCGGGATGCATGCGCTCCAGGGTCTCCGAGGCAATTGCGCCGGGGAGAATTTGAGAGAACCCGGTGCCGCGGTTGGCGAGAGTTGAATTCGGTCTGCGCTCACGCGGTTCCAGAGCTTTGCAGTTCGTGCGCCTGGGATGGCGCCAGGCCATCGTTCGGCTTCGGTGGTGCCAGCGACAGAATTGGTGCGCTGCGCTCGGCGTTCGCGCTGGCGCTCTCCAGCTGGTCTGCGAGGAGATCCTCCACGCTCACGTAAATGACGAGCGCCAAGGCGAGTGCCAGCAGCATGAACGCGATGAGCGGTGTCAATGTGGAGGTGGCGAGTTGCCCGAGCGCATGAAGAATGGCGCCCGTGATGAGCATCGGAAGGCCAAATCGCATCGCGACACGGCGCTGGGAGTCGCGCAGGGTCCCAAATGTCGGCTCTGTCATAACGCTGAGCGCTGAATTGGCTGAAGCCGTGCGCACGAGGATGGCCAATCCTGCGAGCAGGAACAATGCTGCGCTGACGGTCAACCAATTGGGTTCCGAAATACTGGACATCACGCGCCTCCAACGGACTGCTTGAGGACACCCGCACAATGCTGGAAGTCCTCGCGCTCAGTGCTTTGGCTCTGGCCGGCTCCAGGGCCGGCCCACAGGTGACTTGCGAGCGCAATAATAGGCGCCTGTTTCCCGCGCGTCGAGGATTACGCTCGAAAACGTCACACTTTTTCGACCGTACGTCGCCGTATTGAACCGTAAACGGTTAATCTCCGGCTGGAGCTTCTCCGATTGGGGCGATATGCGTGCGGAAGGCGCAATGTTCGGCGCCTTCCGCACAGCATGCCGTTGTTACAACTTCAATCTGCGGGTGGCTCAGAACGCGTAAGAGCCGCTCGAATGTCGCTCCATAGTAGCGGCAGGCTCGCATGGCTTTTGCGGGTGGTCGGCATAGCGGACAATTGGTAATGGCGAACTCCAGGGGCGACCAGGTCATCACGTCGAACTGGCCGGACCCGGTAAAGGTCCACGCATTGCGTGCGATGGCTGCCATGAGAAATTTCATACCGACCCGTGCCGGCAGCCAATAGAGCAGGATCTGCACGGCGCGCGGGATCCGGTTGGCCAGAAGGTAATCGGCCGTGAGGCGACCGGCGAGCCTTGAAATCTCGCCCGCGTCGTCGCGTTCCAGGTTTGCGTAGAGTGCGTGATGCAGACGGATAACGTCACCCTCGCAAACCATCTCGACCGGCGGTCTTGCAAGATAATGGCTCAGACCAGCGGCTGCGAAAACGTCATTCACTGTGCGCTGGCCGTGGCGCGTGAGGATGGCTTCAGCAACGCGCGTGATCGCATTGGGACCAATACGGCCTTCGCGGCTGATGCCATCACAGTCAGCGGCATAAGACTGTCCCATCGCAAGGGGCTCAGATGTCCCATGAGAATTCCGCCGCTCGACAAGTTCCGCAACCATGTTCCAGCTCGCTCCTACTCAGCAGCTGGCGCCCGTTCGTTGTCTTCAAGTTGGTCTTTGCCGCCACCACACGCCATGATCTGGGCCTGCACGTCGCCCTTGATCTTCCGGTTATGGTTGGTGGTCCAAACAACGTCGCGCGTGTCAGCGCGCTGGCGTGTGGTATCGAATTTGAAATCGACCTTGGACTTTGACTGCGGCCCCCAATAGTTAACGCGGCCAAGGTCGTAAAATTTGCGTTCGAAACCCGATTTCAGAAATGCCTTGAGGCAGCCGAGAAGATAGCGGCGTCGCTCGCCCGTGCCGGCCCACGGATAAGAGAACAGCGCCTTGTGCATGTAGAAGCGTCGGTAATTGTTCATGACCCGATCCAGAAGCTCCGTGCGGTCCATCGCTTCCGGTTTTATAATTGGCGTCACAAAATTGTATTTCTCGAAGTCGAAGATCTCGACCTTGTCGCCGAGTTCACGGAAGAGATCGGAAAATGGCCAGGGCGTGTACATTGACCAATTGGCGAGATCTGGCTTCCAGTCACGCGCCATCTGATAGGTTTCTTCGAGGGTCTGCGCAGTTTCGTTCTCTAGGCCGACGATGAATTGCGCTTCGACAACGATGCCATTTTTGCGCAAGAGCTCGATGGCCTTCTTGTTTTGTGCGACGGTGGTTTCCTTGTGGAAACGATCAAGCTGGAGCTGCGCGGCTGCCTCTGTGCCGAGCGAAACGTGGATCAGTCCCGCCTTGCGGTAGAGAGCAAGCTCCTTTTCATCTCGCAGTATGTCTGTTACGCGCGTGTTGATGCCCCACAGGATGCGAACGTCGCGGCGGATCAACTCTTCGCAAAAGGCAACGAATTTCTTTTTGTTGATCGTCGGCTCCTCGTCAGCGAGGATGAAGAACCCGACGTCGTGATCCCGAATGAGACGCTCGATCTCGTCGACGACCTTCTTGGGGTCACGAATGCGATAGTCGCGCCAGAATTTCCACTGCGAGCAGAATGAGCAGGTGAACGGACACCCGCGCGCCATGTTGGGAATAGCAACGCGCTTACCCATCGGGATGTAAATGTACTTCTCCCATTCAAGCAAACTCCAGTCGGGATCGATGGCGTCGAGATCCTTGACAGTCGGCGCGGCTTTGGTGGCGACAATCCTTTCGCCGTCACGATAAGCGATTCCTTCGATGGCGTTGCGGCAGTCCGGCCATTCCCCCTTGTCGATAGTCGCCACTAGATTTGCGAAAATCTCTTCGCCCTCTCCGCGCACGATGACGTCAATCCACGGCGCCTCGTTCAGAACCTGCTGGTACATAAAGGTGGCGTGGATACCACCGAGTACGGTCACCGCGTCGGGGTGCATCTCCTTGGCGATTTGGAGCAATCGCTCGGCTTTATAGATCGAGGGCGTGATGGCGGTTGCCCCGATCACATCAGGACGCTCCTCAGCGAGACGGCGGCGAACCTCGTCTTCGCTCAAATCGTTGGTCATCGCGTCGATAAAGCGAACGTCCGTATAGCCGTTGCGCTTGAGGTGTCCGGCGAGATAGGCGACCCAGGCGGGAGGCCAGTTGCCGGCGATTTCCGCGCCACCAGAATGATAGTTGGGGTGGATGAGGAGAATGCGCATGACGGACTCCAGTAGCTGGGATTGTCATGCGCAGTGTGCGTCCAAGGATGTCTTTATTGCTTGACAGAGATCAAAGCTGCAGTGCGAGATTTCACGCTGCGCCAGCATCGCCGGCGATGTCTCACTCCGCCGCAAGCCTCACGAATTTCCCGTTGGCGACGGGGCAGGCGCTCCACAGCTCGCTGAGTGCATCCACCAATTGAGCCATCTGCTGATCCGTGTGAATCGGCGAGGGCGTCAGACGCATGCGCTCCGTTCCTTTCGGCACGGTCGGATAATTGATCGGTTGAACATAGATACGGTAACGATTGAGGAGCGTGTCCGTTACGGCCTTGCAGTGGACGGGATCGCCCACCATCACGGGCACGATATGGCTGGGATTTGGCATGGTGGGGATGCGGGCGGCCTTGAGGTCCGCCTTGAGCTTGCGGGCTCGCTCCTGATGGCGCGTGCGTTCCACACTGCTCGACTTCAGGTGCCGAATGCTGGCCAGCGCGCCCGCCGCGATCGCCGGGGCAAGCGAGGTGGTGAAGATGAACCCGGCAGCAAATGAGCGGATGGCATCACAAATCTCCGCGCGCGCGGCGATATAACCGCCCATGACGCCGAAGCCTTTGGCAAGTGTGCCGTTAATGATATCGACGCGATGCATGACGCCGTCGCGTTCGGCCACGCCGCCGCCGCGCGGTCCATAGAGCCCAACGCCGTGAACTTCATCGAGGTACGTCATCGCGCCGTACTTCTCTGCAAGATCGCAAATGGCGCCGATCGGAGCCATGTGGCCGTCCATCGAGTAGACACTTTCAAACGCGATGAGTTTGGGCGCGCCAGCCGGAGCCTGCCGAAGTTTTGTTTCCAAGTCATGCAGATCGTTATGGCGGAAGATCTTCTTCGGGCCCTGGCCATGACGAATGCCAGCAATCATGGACGCATGGTTCTTCTCGTCCGAAAAGACAATCATGCCCGGAATGATGCGTTGCAGGGTTGAAAGTGTGGCGTCGTTTGCAACGAATGCCGATGTGAACAGCAGGGCAGCCTCTTTGCCATGCAGGTCGGCAATCTCCTGCTCGAGTTCCACATGATAGTGTGTCGTACCGGAGATGTTGCGGGTGCCGCCCGATCCTGCGCCAACGGCATCGATGGCTTCGTGCATGGCGGCGATGACTGCAGGATGCTGTCCCATGCCGAGATAATCGTTCGAGCACCACACGGTGATGGGCTTTGAGCCGTCGGACGTATAATGATCTGCTTTTGGAAACTGGCCACACGTGCGCTTGATGTCGGCAAAGACGCGATAGCGGCCTTCGGCGCGAAGCCCATCGAGCTGTTCGCGGAACATGGCCAGGTAATCCATTTCTTGTTCTCCTTGCGCCTGTTTTTCTTCTAGCGCGTTCGTGTTGGTAGAGTGTCAGTTCGTGCAGTTCGGTTGGCCTCACTCTGGCTGCCAAGTTCTACGCCGCAGCCCCGGCCTCCTGTGGCGGAGCGAGTTTAGGGTTCTTGCTGTCTGTATCTCTTGAGAAGGTGTCGATGGGTTCGGGCGGGCTCTTGCGGGAGGCGAGTCCCCATTGC
Source organism: Pseudomonadota bacterium (assembly GCA_021813195.1). The sequence goes on along the minus strand of JAKALI010000377.1, from coordinate 192 downwards.
CACATCGCTTCTGGCGCAAAGGGTAGAACCATCATCCAGTGCTCGAGCAACGCCAACGCCATCAGTGTTGCGAGCAGCGTGAAAGCTGTTTGGTCGAAGGCTGTGGCGTCCGCAGCCGCAGCGCCTTGCACCAGGAGAACGACGGCAATCGTCGCCACAGTCACGGAAACCGGAAACAGAAGGTTCATGGCG
>JAKALI010000376.1 GCA_021813195.1 Pseudomonadota bacterium | reverse complement strand
CGCCCCGATCGAACAACACACCCTCATCGGCCGGGATCGAAGCAATATCGCGAAAGATTCCGAGAATGCGCTCTTCGCTGGATTCACCGAAGGCGAGAAGATCGAGATCGCGTGTGCCGCGGCTAGTGTGCGGCAGCCAGGTGGTGAGCAGCATCGCACCTTTGAGGACGAATCGATCGGCGTGGCGCGAGCGGCTCAGGCGATAGAGCAGACGTTCCAGCACATACCGGGTGAGCAGGACGTCGAAGGGCTTTCCACTATTGCGCGCGAGATTGAGCAGCCGCGTGCGCACTGAGGCAGCAATGTTCGTGGGCGTCTTTTTAGCCATCGCTGGTAAAGGCTTCGAGGTAAGGCTGCACGATCTTCCAGACATGGCTTTTCATCGCCCATTCCGAAATCTCGGAGGGCGTGGTCTTGCGTTGGCGCAGCGCTTCCTTGAGCGCGGCGACAGCCACGTCGCGGCCAACAGTGCGATGACGGAAGACATCGGCGATGGTCTTGGCGACACCGAAGATTGGTACCGGTACGCCTTCGATGAGGCGCCGTTCAACGCCGGCGCGCAGATACGAATCGGCGAAGCGAACGACGCGCAGGGGCGGGTAATCGATTTGCGGCTTCCAGTCCTTTTGGCCGATGGCGATCCATACGCGGCCCGGCAGCTGGTCGGTGATACCGTGGTAGGCTAGCGCCGAGACCAGGCAGATCACGCCCTTGGGCACACGCTTGGCCGCTTCGGCGAGACTGTGGTTGCTTTCAGCGGCGGCGCTCGCGAGCTGATAAAGTCCCCGTCCGAGACGCACGACCACCCCCTCCTGTTCGAGGCGGGACACCGTGGCGGCGGTGATGCCAGCACGGCGGATTTCGGCGAGGCGGGCAATGCCGTGCCGTTCCAGATAGGTGGCCAGAGCCGCCCGCTGGCTGAGCGGCTTTGATACGGTTCCTCGGGTTATATGTGTTATCATATGAGGAAATGTATCACTTCTAAGTCGCGCTGCCAACCGCTAGCCGCCCCTCGCGCGACATCGCCAACCGGGCAAATGGGATATTTGGCGATGGGAGCCCACCAGATCTGGTTCGTCCGGTGCCCACCAACGGTTGTTTGTGGACGTCCGCCAACGGAAGGTCGAGTGCGTGCGAAACGGCGACTTCCGGCCCGTTGACGTCTTAGGATTCACCCCAATAAACGCGCGGCCCGCCCGAATTAGCCACTAGAGGACTGCTTGCGGCCATCTGGATGGGGCAAGCGGTCATCTATCCGGGCTGAACAGCGGCACCGGGCATCCTGGACTTACGAATATTGCCGAGTGCGGGTATCATCCGGCTGGGGCAACTAGCGATAATTGGGAATTATGGACGGTCCAAAGACGACCGATCTCGGAAAGACTCTCGGTTTCGACAGGAAGATTTCCTTTCTGAAGGAACGTGTTCTGGTTGACCGGGCCAAACGCCTCGTCCTTCGTGGCCCGTCTGGCACCGGAAAATCCACGCTGGCAAAATCGGTAGCGCTTGCGGTCGAACACGCCGGTTATGATGTTGTATGGCTTCGGGGCGATCCTGGCAGAACCAAGGAATGCTATCACCCACTGCGGCTCGCACTTGAGCCGAGCCAAATGCGGCGCTTTGCCAGTCGTGGTCTGCGGATCGTCGAAAGTCTGGTGGAGGATCTCCTACCGGCAGGCAAGACAACCGCAAAAACCATCATGTCGCTTCTGCCCAACAGCGTCATCGGCACCGAAACCTCCTCCATACAAAATGCTGAGGTCCCGCGTGAACTGCTCGCGCGACTCACACGCGCCATCAAACATCGTCATGTCCTGCTGATTGCGGACGACCTTCAATACTTCGACGAAGATTCTCTTCGCTTCCTGTCCGGTCTTGCGGCTATCCAGGTCGGCGTTAGTGATCTTTTGGATCGCGTATCGATGCTCTCAGTCGTCAATGATGAAATCCTACTCGAAGGCAAGACGCAGGAGCTCGTCGATACGATCACAGGCACGTTGACGGCGGCGACACTCGACCGCTGCGATGCCCATCAATTCGGCGATGTACTCCGATGTTTCGGTCTTGGCGTCCCGCTCCTGCCAGACGTCACCAGGTTGCTCTACGATTGCAGCCAAGGCCACCTCCATATCGCCAAGTTTATCGCTGACGAGTTGCGGATCACAAAGCTGAAGGACTTGGATGCAGCGACGTTTTCAGATCTCCTGCAGTACGTCATCCAACGCCGCTTGGAGAAGACGCCGATCGAGCATGAGCGTCTTGCGAACCTTCTTTCATCTGCCGCCTTCATCGGCCGATCCTTTACGCAACAAGAACTTGCCTGTCTTGCCGGCACCGATATCAGTGACGTGCGTCAAGCACTGCGTCTGGCGGAGAGCCTGCGCTTCGTCGAGACCGAGGGCGACGACGTACGTTTTTCCCATGAAATTATGCGGAGCTATTTCTTTCGATACGCCACAGCTCACAAGATGCAGTTCAGCTCAAAATACAGCCAGTGTCTGCGCATTCTTCGCCCGGCGGACTACTTCGCCCGCAGCATAACCCTGCTAGACGCAGATGATTTTCCGGGGGCCGCAGTCGCTTACTGTCAAGGCATGATTGCGGATTGGCGCGCGGGTAGGACCGACGAGCGCCGGCTAGACGACCCGTCGGCACGGCGCATCCACCTTCGCCAGATCGATCAAGACTACTTATTTTCAATGCATCAGGCGCACATACTGTTATCGAAAGGAGACTACCGCTCTGCCTGCCTGATCCTCGATGCCCTACAGGGGGCTCTCGACCGCCCGCTACTTGCCGAGCGGGACTATCTCCGTGCGGAAGCACTGCTCAAGGATCTTGGCGCGTCGAGCACCCGCGAAGCAGCGCGTATTCTCGGTGAATGGGACGATTTGCGCGATGTTGAGCCGGAATTGTGGTGCCGCATGAAGTTGCTGTGCCTGTTGGCCCATGTCCAACTCGAAGAATATAGCGAATTAAAGAAAACCGAACGCCAGATTATCGCCTTTCTCTCGAGCCGTGCCAGGTTCGACCGGAGTGCCGAACATCAGCTGAATCGCTTGCTTGCGACTAGCGAAATGCACAGCAGCGCCGAGATCGCCCAGAAGAGAATCCATCAAGCGTGCGAGTATTATGAGCGGCAATTTCGCGAGAATGGAACAACTGACATCTACGAGTATTTCATTTGCCTGACGAATCGGTCCGGAAATGGCATAACGAACGGGTTGTACCACGACGCATTTGCCGCCGGATGCGAGGCTCTCGCCCTTGGTCGAGAATACCCAACTATACGCTTCCCCGCGCAATGGGCAGCAGCCAACAATGTCGTCGTTGCGGCGGTTCTGGATGGGCGCATGCTACCGGACGAAGGCGTTGAATGCTTGCGCGAGTTACTGGAGCGATACCCAGAGATGGACGATGATGTGCTTCTGCACTCCAACATGGCAAGCTTGGCCGTCTTATCAGGTCAGCTCGACCTTGCGTTTCGCCACTTCGACATTAACGCTAGGCGTTTCGCCGAGACACCCGACATTGATCCCTATTATTTCTATCTGTCAGAGGGTAATCGAGCGATTGCCCTTCAACGCATCAGTGCCCCATCGGCAAAAGATGTTTGGGATTCGTGCGGGATTCTAATTCCGAAGCTTGCGCCGGCGATACGGCATGATCTGAAGAGACGCCACGACGCATATGCAGCGATGTTTATGCAAGATGACGGCGGAGTAGTACCGGGTCCGCCGGATAAACCGATAGCGCTCAGTCCGCACATGCTTCGGCCCGAAAGATTTCCCGGAGGACTCTTTCTGACCGATATACAAATATGGTCAAATTTTTAGCCGCCCAAACCTAGTCGCCCAACTGTCACCAGCCCTATCATTAGATCTGCGTGCTTATGTCCTCCAAGCTCAAAGGCGGTGCTGCAAGAGCTGTGTCGCGTCAGGTGCGGTGGCGTGTTGAAATCGGTGATGTAGAAGCGACCGTCGCTCGTGATGCGCCAGTCTATCCTTACGAGTCCCGTTAAGCCGAACGCGCGATAGATGGATTCGGCGGTCAATTTCAAGTTTTCGGCCAACTCCGCGTCGACGACGGAGAAATCATAAAAGCTATAGTCACCGTCGACGATGTTGCGATGTGTGAGTATCGTTTCGCCCAACGCCATGTCGTCGTCGATCTTTATACCAATGGCGGCTGGTGATACGGGCGCCGGAACTGGAAAAATGGGAACCTCAACTTCATAGCCCGCGATGAACTCCTGCACGAGCACAGGCTGTCGAAACGCGAAGGCCATGCGCTCGATAAGGGATACCCGGGCGCGCTCGAACGCAAACACACTTTGCTCGTCAACGCCGATGCTTGAGCATTCGCGACATGGTTTGCAGATCACTTTTGTCCCCGGCACCGGCTCCGGGCCGTTCCACCCCAAACCAGGGACATATAGACAGGTCCTTGGCACGCTGAAGCCGAAGGCCTCTAGCAGGCGAAACGAGTAGAATTTATTCTCGAGGATAGCCGCCGTTAGACCGTCGGCGGAGCACAAAGGAATCTGGCGTAGATCGCAGAACGACGGGATCAAACTTGTTCTTGCCCGCCCCGTTCCGGACCCCGTCGTGCTGAACACGTACTTGTTCGAAAACGTCACACCGTCCCAACTGCCATCCAAGACCGCGCGGATAAAGGCCGTTTCGCCTTCGTACACGGTCGCCCCGAAGCCAGCGTCCCTCAAGCCAGTTACGAGTTCCGATTTCTCATCATCGTCCAGATATTCGGTGGCGATCGAGTGCCAGCTGTAGTCGGTCGACGTGCCGAGCGGTCCGGGCTCGTTGAGCACCATGGAAATATGAGTCGTGGCTGCTTTGCTCCGGGTGATGGCCAATTCATGCTCGATGATAGCCCACCTGGAATCGTCTCTTTTCTCCATAATTCCCAATTATCGCTAGGCGGAGTCTGTACCTATCGCTACCGGTGGTTGAGCGGGGCGCGGCCAGACAGTGGGAACCAGGAATTAAAGGACATCTGCTACTGGGGCGCCCTTTGGCAAAGGGGGGAGCAGATGTCTGAGTTGAATGGGGCAATCGCAC
>JAKALI010000375.1 GCA_021813195.1 Pseudomonadota bacterium | reverse complement strand
TCTGCTGCGCGGTTGGCGCAGACAGCGCGTGTCGCTGAACTCGCAACTGATTTGAGGACAGGGCGGGTTGCGGTAGCCGCCGGGCTGCAGAGAGGCATCTTCGCTGACCTCCTCCCACATGCCGCCGCGCACCGGCCGGAAACGCCATAGCAGGTAGCCGTGCCGCCCTGCCGTGTCGAGCAAGTCTTCCGCGTCGTCCACCTCCGAGACCGGCGCAAGCTTCGCGTCGACAAAGGGATGCGGCTGCCCGAACGCCATGTGGCACTCGATCGCTTCCTGCGTCGGCGCGGCGGGGCGCATGCAGGGACGCATCTCGAAGCGCGTGAGGTCCCAGGACCCGAGCTCCCAGGCAACGTCCATGACCGCGTTCTCGACCTCGCGCAGATCGCGCCAGCGCCGATTGACTTGCAGGCACGATGTCGGCACCGCCTCATAGCTGAATTGCCGGCCGAGTTCGGCTTCTGTTTCATGTTCTATGAACCCGTGCCAGTGCAGGGACATGACCATAGGCGTGTCCGCGCAGGGCAGCGCTGCTATCGATATACCTGCCAGGGGAAGGCGATTGGAAACCATCTGTGACTCGATTGCATCCAGAAATTCCATTCGGCGGATCCTCCATCTCGTCGGTGTCGGACAGGTGACGCTGAAAATTACATCATGGGTTTCCGCAGGAGTGTTGCTAGCACTGGCGGAACCGCGCTGCCAAGCCGGTCTTTCGACCAGTTGCCCAAAGGCAGACTTCTTCTTTCCAATCGCGCGACGGCGACTACAATCGATACTCTGCCGACAGACCGACTCAATCTGCAGTCCAAGGAAGCCCTGGTGGTTCACAACGCCGACCCGAATAACGCAAACCGATACGGAAGCAGCGTCCCGGCGAGTTCGCCGCTGGCGCGGCTGCTGCGCCTCGGGAGCCTGGTCGGGCGCGTCGGCGCGTCGGTGGCGGTGGAGCAGCTGGTTTCGCTGGTGCTTTCCGGACCGTCGCGCCAGGCGCACCAGCTCGCGAACCTCGTGGTGAACGCCGAGCGCATCGTGCGCGAACTCGGCCAGCTGAAGGGCGCGGCGATGAAAGTCGGCCAGATGCTGAGCCTGCAGGACTCGCTGCTGCCGCCCGAAGTCACCGGCGTGCTCGCCGCGCTGCAGCGGCAGGCGCCGCCTATCCCGTTCGCCGTCGTGCAGAGCCAGCTCGATGCGGAACTGCCCGGCTGGCGCAATACGATCAAGCAACTCGAGCCGCGCGCGATCGCCGCCGCCTCGATCGGACAGGTGCATCGCGGCGTCCTCAATGACGGGCGGTCGGTCGCGGTGAAAGTCCAGTATCCGGGCATCGCCGAAATCATCGAGGCCGACCTGGTCAACCTGCGGCGCCTGCTGCAATCGCTGTTTGCCCTCTTCACCGACGCCGACTTCGGGCCTATTTGGGAAGAGGTACGCGACCGCCTGCGCGAGGAGCTGGACTACGTGAACGAAGCGGAGAACCTGCGGCGCATGGCCGCGCTCTGGGCAGGCAACGACGAAGTGGTGATCCCCGGCGTCATAGCCGCGGCGTCGAGCCGGCGCGTGCTCACGATGGATTACGTGGCGGGCTATACGCCAGATGAAGCCTGCGACGAGCGGCGGCCGCAGGCGCTGCGCGATCGCTGGGGCGCGGTGCTGTTCGATTTCATGCTGCGCGGCCTGTTCGAGCACGGCCTGATCCACGCGGACCCGAACCTGTCGAATTTCTCCTTCCTCGAAGACGGCCGCGTCGTCGTCTACGACTTCGGCTGCGTCAAGTCGGTTCCGCCGAACATCGCGGACGGCTACCGCGAACTCGCGCGCGCCGCGCTAGCCGGCCGGCGTAGCGAGATACCGGCGCTGCTCGCGGCGATGGGCGTGACCACGGCCTCGGGCGCTCCGGTGTCCGCGGGGCTGATCGCGCCTGCGCTCGACCTCGTGTTCAAAGTGCTCGATCCCGCGCGCCCCTACCGCTTCGGCTACGACGACCAACTGCTGCGCCAGGTCATCGACAACAACCTGATCCACTTCGGCGAGGCGAAAGACATCCGCTTTCCCCACGACATCGTGTTCATCAACCGTACCGCGGCAGGCCACTACGGCAACCTCTCCCGGCTGCGCGCTGCGGCGCCGTGGCGGCAGATGGTGGAGGCGCGTGTTTCCTAGGGGTCTAGCTTATGCCTGCTTGCGCCCGGTGGGACGAACATCGGCACGGGGCGCCGTTGCGCTGCGCCCCCGCGGTTGCTCTCCAAAAATGATTTGTCTCTAACTCATTTTAGTCATGTAAGTGCTGAGAAAGAATTTGACTCCAACCCCAATTGTTCAAATCCGTCCAGCCGAGTCGATCGACATTAGGGCTGCGCCTCGGCAAGCGCGTCGAGAATAACGCTTGGCGTGAGGCTAAGAACGTCCGCATCTTTTGGTTCGATGTAATTCCAGACATAGACAATGTTGTCAAGCGAAATCGGAATGCTAGGGTGCAAGTTGGCTAGCTTATGTATCACCTTTGCTCTACTAATTCGCAAGGTGTCTTTGGCAATTTCTGGACTCTTATCTAGGAGATTCGATAGCTCGTCTGAGAGGTGCGGACTGGCCCTCATGCGGACAAGGCAATGAAGCATAGCCGTCCAGTTATGGTGCCGATAGTGGCGATATGCTAGCTCGTCGAATATTTTTCGCATGCTCCATTCAGATGTTTCTAATGTAGCCATGATGCCGTTAAGTGCTCGGCTAAGGTCGTCCTGGTCCTTCCAATTTTCTTTGGACTTATATCTAAGATCGTGATCGACCTCATGCCACCCTTCAGAAAGGACACTCCGCAGTTGCACTTCGAAGGCCGTGTCTATCGGCATGTCACCGATATTGCGGCGCATTTCCGTTACATATCGCTCGGGAGATCGATACACCAGATTATGACGTGTGACCGTGAACTGATCGGTTGCATGAATGTCAATGTTAGACGCTTGCTTATCCAATGCGAATTCAGAGGATAAGAGATGCTCCACTATATGCACATCTTCGGCAAAATATAGAGCGATGCGAATCCCAATCGCATCCTGAATCAGTTTGCCGCCCAATGAATACTTGCCCTTTTCTCTATTAAGCTTTGCCTCAATGGACCGAGGGTCTTTCCCACGTCCAAAAACCCGGCACAGAAGTCCTACTTTGTTCAGGGCGCTCTCGATATCGCGACGAACGCTTTCCGCGGTATGCCTAAATCTACTGTCCACTATTGCCCCTGCCGACCCAGAATTTCGCGGATTTTTATCATTTCCTCGAAATTAATCTCAAGAAAGCCCGCGTAGGCTGGAGCTAGCAGGATCCCTTTCTTCTTTAGTGTGTCTATAGCGTCGTAGAGTTCGTGGGGGCGAAAGCTACCAGAATTGGCACACACCCCTTGTATTGGCCTGTGCTTGTGCGTGACGGTCGGTCTACCTGCCGGCCAGAATTTCTCCAATATAAATCGCTCGAGTAATAGCTGGCGATCCGGTTGAATTGGCTCAAGTGGGGCGGCGTTAGAAGCTGCCAATGCGTCTATAAACGACTGGTCCCCAACTCCCCCTAGCACGTAGATTGGACCTAGAGAGTGACCTTCTTCTACACGATTCCCATAATATCGACAGTTCAGGAACGTAACGTCCGAGAGATTGGTGGGATTAACTATACAATCCCTAAAGGCGCACTCATTGAACTGAAATCTGGAAATCTGATGACCTCCAATGGTGATTCCAACGAAATCAAGGCCGGATGCCTCGTCGTTGGAAAGAGCGAAATCGATTTCACCTCGGAGGCGCATCGTCACGTCGAGTCGATCGGAGATAGCTAGAAATTCGACGGATGGTTTTAGCTTTTCCCACAATGCATTCTTAGCCTCGGAGGACCGAGGTTGATAGGATATTACGGCCGGTTCCAAGAATCGCAGATCGTCGTTTAGCCAGTCATCGGCGCCAAGTATGTTTTGTGCAATAAAATGCCCAAAAACGAATTCGTTTACGAAGCCGATCTTGTTTGTTTCTCGCGCGCTGCGATCCAGCAGTGCGTGGCTCGCTAGTTTGTTGGCGATCTCTTCTTTAGTCGGGCGCTGACTCGTAGGATATTGAAGGAGAGCATCCTCTAACAAGCGGGAATTTACACGCTGTATGTGATCTACGATGTAATCGCGCTGTTCGGAAGTGTATCCAAATTCCAGCATGTCCTGTGCTATGGAACGAAGGACTTGCTGCTGCTGAGTTGCATCCAGTCGTAGATCCTGACGCGTTCTTTCGCGATCCAGCATGAAGTCAAAGTATTTTTCCACAAGCATATGCGCGTGGGCTACGACTTCCAGGAATTCGTCATCGGGGATGCATCGGAGGTACGAAAGAAGGACCGGGTTAGCAATGTCCTCTATTCGCAGCCCCGCCTTGGTTATGTCCGCGTAGCGAGTAGCGGGTAACCAATTTGCAACCTGGGGTTCGCTGATTTTTAGTCGTACGAGGTCAAATTCCTCCGCATGCTGTTCCGCCCATTTGTGAAATGCATCTCCTTCAAATAGAACTGTCCTTCTAGTAGTAAGAACAATTTTGGCGTGACCTACGAGGAACTCACCGATAGTTTCAAGCATGGGTTCACTGTTCTCAAAATCGCCGCCGTCTTCACTCTTTCTGAGAAGCTCATCAAACCCATCGAGAATCGTAATCACGCGGCCGTTCTTCATCTCGGCTTGGACTAACTGTGATCCAAGCGTTGGGAACGTGCGGTCAATTTCATCTAATAAGATGTGCCTGAAGATTACTGCCTGTCGATTGCGCGCTAGTTCTGAAAACAGAGGCAAATATTCACCGCGCTTGGTTAGCAAATTAACAAGTTCGTATGCGGTGCAAGTCTTGCCAAAGCCGGCAGCGGCCTCAATTAGGAAAAGGGTAGGCTTATCTGTGTTTAATCTGGAAACAACCTCGTCGGCAGGCGTGAGCGATCCCGTGGTCCCATTGACTTGGTAGGGAGCATTTATCACTGCTGTCCGGACGTTGAGCGACCGGAACGCAATAATTGGTTGATCTGAAATAGATAACTCATGATTTTTTCTGGTCTCGATTTGAACGC
>JAKALI010000374.1 GCA_021813195.1 Pseudomonadota bacterium | reverse complement strand
CCGACCATCATCAACCGCGGCTTCGGCATGGCCTGGGGCGTGGGCGGCTGGCTGCTGTGGCCGTTCATGCAAAGGATCGGTCCTGCCGGCGCGCAAAAGCTCAGGGAGCGCGTGGTCGCCGAACTCAAGACCACTTTTGCCAGCCACTACACCAAAGAGATTTCGCTTGCGCAAGCGCTCGAGCTGGAAGAGATCGCCGTGTATGGCAAGCGCGCGACGGGGGCGAAGTACCTGATCAATCCAAATGCGCGGCATTCGAAAACATGACGGGGAACATAAATTCCTGACCTGTGGCATTCTTGTGGCGTTGAGAGGAGTAGAGGGGAACGATAAAATGCGCCTTATTCAATTTCGCGTACAAAATTATCGAAGCGTCAAGGCAACGGATTGGATTGATGTTACTTCGGTAACTGCCTTTGTTGGACAGAACGAGGCGGGCAAAAGCAACCTCTGCGAAGCGCTCTATCGGATCAATCCGAACATGGGCGAGACATTCAATATCGACGAAGACTGGCCAGCCGACGATTGGGGCGGGAAGAATCCGGAGGCAATCGTATGTGAGGCGCGCTATCTAATCGAGAATCAAGAAGTGGAACCGTTTATTGCTGCGGTTGGCTTACTGTGGAATCCGGCAGCAGCGCCAGTCCCTGCGTTGCCGCCCGTATCGAACGGCACACAGGCGAATATCGAACCGACGCCGATTCAGCCAGCAGGCACCTACACTGCCGCCCAATTGCCTGCGACGCTGACACTGCGGGTGAGCAAGAACTACCACAACGCGCGGACGTTTTTGCTTGACCTCTCGGGCGCCAGTCCTCAGAAGCTTGATACCGCCAAAGCCGAAGCATGGGCGACCGCAAACCTGCTGAAGTGCGTCTTTATACGGGAATACGACCTACCTTTCTCCCAGATAGAGCTGACCGAACTTGCTAACCGGAAGGCGCAAGTACCGTGGGATAAGCTCTCGGCCGGCGAACAGACCATCTCGATTGTCTTGGATCTTGCAAAGGTCAACCTCGCTGATTTTATTGCTAAAGGCGGTTCCGCGGCCGGTCGCACACTTCGCGCCTTCGATAAGCGCCAGGCGTCCGCGTATTTGACCAGTCAATTCGCAAAACTCTGGAAACAGAAGGAAGTTCGATTCGACATCGAAGTTGATGCAACGACTCTAAATATCTTCGTCGAAGACGCTGGCGTGGGCATGCCGGTGCGCTTGGCTAATCGTTCTACTGGTTTTCGGTGGTACGTCGCTTTCGCCTGGAAGTTTACACATGCAACAAAAGGGGCCTACAAAAACACGGTATTGATTCTTGAAGAGCCTGGCATCCATCTCCACTACGATGGCCATCGGGATTTGCTCGGCGTACTCGGCAATTTAGCAGAAACGAACACCATCCTCTACACCACGCACATTGCAACAATGCTCGATGAAGCATATCCGGAGCGAGTACGCATCGTCGAGATACAGGATCACCATACCCACGTAATTAACGGTGTCGTGAGCTCGCAACGTATACCGATGATGCTGATCGAGTCGCGGCTTGGGTTGACGTCGAGTATGCAAGGGCTACTTGGCAACAGACAAACCTTGATTCTGGAGGGCGGGGACGATGCGCTAATCCTACAGAAGCTCTCCGGCCTACTTTCCAGCAGCGGTAAGGGGGGGCTGTCCGATCGGATTTACCTCTGGCCCGCCCAAGGCGCTTCCAAGACGCCCATGTACGCTGCTTTCCTAGTGGGCAACAAATTTGACGCGGGCGTGCTATTGGACTCGGACAAAGAGGGCACTGATGCGAAGCGCAAAATCACGGAGTCGTATCTGGGCCAACTTGCGGAAGGCCAAAAGTTCCGGGTGCTAATGTTGAAAGAGGCGGCCGGCATCGTCAAGAACGAACCTGCCATTGAAGATATTTTCCCGGACGATTTCTATCTTGATTGCGTTAACGAGGCGTACCATGTAGGCGTCAAACTAGAAGATTTGCCGGTTGATGGGAACGACCAGATCACCAAGCGTGCCGAAGCAGTTTTGCAACGCCGGTACGGGCTCAAAGAGTTGGACAAACGCCGTGTGATGGGCGAAGTGTTAAAGCGGTTCGACAATTGGAAGACGCTTAGCGATCTGCCTGGTGAGTCTGCGAAACGTGCCGAGGCGCTGATAGGAAAAATTAACGCCGCCTTCGCCTAACGTTCTGCCTCTAAAAATGCGACCACTACTCAGGCTGAGATGAGTCGCATTTGTCCTCCCGCGTAGGAGCCGTCGTGCTTCTTGTGCTCGTAGTACATCGACTCTTCCTGGATCTTGCCGCGCTGGTAGCCGGTCTCCATCGCGCCCAAAACCCCGCCGCGCTCGGAGATCGCCTCGAACTCCTTCAGCACCGCTTCTTCCACGAGGTCGGTGAGCTCGTCGATGATGAACGCGCCCTGGTTCGGGTTCTCGTTCTTCGCCAGGCCCCACTCGCGGTTGATGATGAGCTGGATCGCCATCGCGCGGCGCACCGATTCCTCGGTCGGCGTGGTGATGGCCTCGTCGTAGGCATTCGTATGCAGGCTGTTGGTGTTGTCGTAGGTCGAGATCAGCGCCTGCAGCGTGGTGCGGATGTCGTTGAGCGCGATCTCCTGCGCGTGCAGGCTGCCAAGGACTTCGGGGTCACGGACGAATTAGCCTGCGATCAATTCGCCTCTGACCCTGAGTACTCGCAAAAAAAAAGCCCCCCTCGGTTGAGGGAGGCCTAATATACTGCCAAAGAGCGTAAGGACTGTTTGTCAGAAGGTACGGGGCGGGGTCACACCACAAGTCTAAAACTTCTTGGTGTACGAGTTTCCATCCTTATCGCGTCTCGTAATGCTCTCAAGCTTGCCGTCGTAGAGAAGCGTGCGATCCGTAGTATTTTTCGTCACCGACTTAGACGCCCCATTGTCATAATGGGTTGTCCGGGTCTCATGCCATCGGCCATTGCCATCTCTGTGCTTGGTCGTATGCGATTTTTCCATTTTGATCACCTCACAAGTTGTGGATAATACTCAAGTGGGAAGAGTGACTGTCGCTAATTTCACGCACCCCACCGAGTCGCTCAACCCTGACCGGCCAATTCCGCCGGGTTTCAGGGGCATGCCTAACGGCACGCAATTGCACAATGACAAAGAAATCAACGGGAAGCTTCCCGTATTGCCGACGGTGGAACTACGGCGGCAAAAATTGTTGTTATTTGCTCATACTTAGCCGTTCTCGCGTTAGCACGGCGTCGCTGGGAGCAACGTCATGGCCAAAGACAGGAGTAGTCTGCATAGCGTGCGATGGTCGGAGCTGTCTGAGATAGCGGATCTAGAGTTTCACAAAGCTCTAGTACAACTTCTCGATATGACGGTGGCTATTTACCACCACTGGCACGGCCAAGGAGCTCATCGATTCTTAGTAGACAAACCATTTTCGGCCGGGTCGCGTACTCGCCACGTTAATGCAGACATGCTCCAGAGACTTGGGCGGAAGGATCGAATTTCCTTCTCGAATGCATCTGCGCTGTGCGCGCTTGCTGGCTGCAATCTCACCGAGTTTCTAGACATGGTGTATGAGGCCGTCCCTGTCCGACGGCATGAAACGGCATTGGATAGAAATCGACGGCTATTTGACGCCGTGAGGGATCTTAATCTTTCGAAAGCAAAAGGGAGGTGTAGCATGCAACCACCGGTCTTCTTTATTGAAGTGGGTACGCCACGCTTCGTTCAAGCATTGCGTGACGATGGCAGCGACGAGGCGCAGGTAGTCATCAAATTGCTGGAGCAGCGCAGCACAATCACCTCTAAGGAGATTGAAAGCGCGTGGCCAGAGTTATACAAACGCGTGATCAAACCAATTCTTGGGCAGCAGACGTACCTTAAGATTAGTGAGCCATTGTTCGACCCACATTTTCTTCAAAATTTTCGCGAAGCGTTGGACGGCCCATTGCGCCAGGCTGATGAGGTTGTCGGCTTTGCACAGTTCGTTCCGTGTAGTTTAGAGAGCATCGATTTCTTGCGAGCGCACCACAGAGGATTGTTTGAGAGACGGTTCGGTGACGTGGCAAATCCGGAAGCGTGGATAAAGACCTACAATGACCTTGGCGAGTCGAATGCTAAAAATACCCGAGCGCTACTACAACGGGGATCCATACGCCGGTTTCACCATGTCATGAAAGAGAGCGTGCTGGACAAAATTGTTAGCGCATCTGGGGAATTCAAGTATGTTGATGCGGAATGCCTGTCGCATTGGCGCGAGACCTTGCAGGAACTCGACCGAGAGTTCGGGAATCGAATCCGGATGATTCTAGTTTCTGGAACGGACGAGGATATCTTCGAGCAGCGCTTTGGAGACGCGGATTCAATGTTCTTCTACACGCAGAGTGGACGCCCGCTCAGCGGGACCAGGCGTGGGCCAGACGGCAGTCTCGAAATCAATTTGGACCCTAACCAAATCAGCTCGACGCTGGCTTTACTCGCCGGTGTTATGGCCGTTGGGCGAAGCTACACGCTGGGCGAATTCGATCGAATTATTGCCCGTAAAGCCGCGTGAATGGAGTTCGGAGGTGATCTGTCCCTTTTTGAAGCTGCCATCGGGAAGCTTGTAATCTCCGCTTTCGTACGAGAACGCGGACAGGAAGAAGACGCCACCTACGATCAGCCAATCATCGGGTTTGTGAGGAAACGCAAGGCCGATATCCCAGTCCATCACAGTGTGCTTCAACTGGTCGATCCAACCGAACTGGAACCTGGGACAAAAGGTTGTGCGTCCTCTGCTCGCCTCACATTACTCCCACGTCAAGAAGAGAGGCCGCCAGCCTACATACTCCGCCGATACTGCCCCCCCACCTCGAACAGCGCATTCGTGATCTGCCCGAGCGAGCAGCAACGCACCGCGTCCACCAGCACCTCGAACACGTTCTGATTGGCGATCACCGCCTGCTGCAGGCGCGTGAGCATGGGGCCGGACTCGTCCTGGTGCCGCGCCTTGAACTCGCGCAGGCGCTTTAGCTGGCTCTGCTTTTCCTCTTCGGTCGAGCGGATCAGCTCGATCTTCTGCGGCACGCCGCTGTCGTGCGGGTTGCGGAAAGCGTTG
>JAKALI010000373.1 GCA_021813195.1 Pseudomonadota bacterium | reverse complement strand
CGAGGCGGCGCGGGGCCGCGCCGGCGACGGCGAGCGGGTCGAGGCGGCGGAGCTGCTGCGACGGGCGATCCGCATCGCCGCCCGTCTCGGCCTCAAGGAGATCCACGCCGGGGCCCGGCTCGAGATCGGGGACCTCGCGCGCGCGGACGGCGACCTGACCACGGCCTGCGAGCACTGGCAGATCGCGCGCGGGCTCTACTTCGATACCGGCGCTGAAGAGAAGTTCCAGCAGATCGAGGAGCGGATGCGGGCCAGCGGCTGCCCGACCGACTGGGTGCTGAACGACTTCTAGCGTCGTGACCGCGAAGTCCGCTTCATTCATCCGAGCATTCGGCGGCGGACTTCGCGGTCCGACCGACACGAGCAAGGCCGCTTTCCTGGTGTGCTTCAGATCGAGAGGTCCGTCCCGGCCTGTCGAGACGGAATGAAACGGACGTCGCGATCATCACGCACGTGTGGTGCCTCGCAATTGCCGACCAAGAATCGCGGCGGGTTCCAAGTCGGCAATTGCGAGACAAGCACCACACTAAGCCCATGATATTGCTAGCGTCCCTTTTGAACCGCAAATACCGAAAGAGGCCGCTGCAGATGGGTTGGTATTTGCGGTTCGGGACACTAGAGTCTGTACTCAATTTTCGCTAGCCACGGGACTCGAACAGTGATTCAAGCTGAAAAACATCGGAGCTTGGATCATGCGGTACGACCTGACCGATTCCGAGTGGAGCGTCATCGAGCCCCTCTTGCCGACGAAGCGGCGCGGCGTGAAGCCGAAGAAGAACCGCAAAGTCATCGACGGCATCTTCTGGGTTCTGAGAACCGGCGCGCCGTGGCGCGATCTGCCCGAACGCTACGGGCCATACACGACCGTCTACAACCGCTTCAACCGCTGGCGAAAAGCCGGTATCTGGGATCGCCTGATGGATGCGGTCGTGAAGTCGCACGACGGCAAGGTGCAGATGATCGACAGTTCGATCGTGCGCGTTCATCAGCACGCCTCCGGGGTCAAAAAAAGAGTGGAGATCGTTGTATCGGCCGAAGCCGCGGCGGGCTCACCACGAAGATCCACGCGCGCGTCGACGCGAAGGGCCGCCCGGTCTGTCTCCTGATCTCGCCCGGCGAGGTTCACGACGTCATGCGCGCAGAGGCGCTGCTCGAAGGACTCGAGCGGCGCGCCGTCGTCATTGCCGACAAGGGCTACGATGCGGACCGCGTTCGCGCGCATATCCGTGCTCAAGGTGCCATTCCGAACATTCCCAACAAGACCAACCGCAAGAAGAAGGCCCGTTGGACCAAGGCCATCTATCGCGAGCGCAACCACGTCGAGCGGTTCTTCTGCAAGCTGAAGCAGTTCAGACGCATCGCCACCCGCTATGACAAGCTGGGTGCGACCTTCTTCGCTTTCGTTCAGCTCGCCTCCGTGCGAATCTGGCTGCGATCAATTGAGTCCACACCCTAGTCGGGAGAGGACGGCCCTTGCGTGATCGTTGAGGTAGACGACCTTCGGCCCTGTCTTGCTATCTGGAAGATGAAGGAGGCCTCGCCCCAGGTCCACGTGCTGCCACCGCAGGGTGAGTACTTCGCTCAAGCGACAGCCGGTCAGCAGCAGCAGTCGAATAGCCGCGGTGACCGGTGGCGGTTCCAGTCCCGCGGATTCCAGAGTGTCGAGCACGTCGCCAAGGCGCCGCATCTCCTCTGAAGACAGGAAGCGCTGGCGCTTTTTCTCCTTGAACTTCTTCACCCCCGCACACGGATTTGAGGCTAGGGGGCGCAAGCCGCGATCCTCAGCCCATGTCATCATCTTCGATAGGACGGCGAGGGCGAAGTTCGCCTTGCGGGGCGTTGCCGCCAGCCTTGCATGAAACGTGTCGACATCGGCGATCGCGATGTCGATCAAGAGCCTCTTGCCGAATGCTGGCACCAGGGTCTTGTCGAGCAGCCGTTGGTATTCTTCACGCGTGCGGAGCTTCAGCTTAGGACCGTGATTGGTCATGAACCGGTCCGCTGCTTCCATGAACGTGGGTGCAGTTCGCGCGGCGACCTTGGCTGTGCCTGGATCGGCACCGTTCTTGACCTCGGCCAGGAGGCGCATGGCCTCCTTGCGGGCGGACGCGGGCGACCATGGTGAGCCATGCGGCCCGATGGTGATCCAGCGCAAGCGACCGCGGATTCGGGTTTGCAGGAAATAGCTTGCGGCCCCGGCGCGGCGGCGGACGCCGAACCCCTTGAGCTCGTCGTCTCGCAGAATGTCGCCCGGCGCGAGCTTGGCGACGCTTGCGACGGTGATATGGGCACAGAGGTTGCGGGCCATTTTCTGGGGTCCGTCTGTGGGTCGTCAGCACCCGGTCCGGCTAACACGGGGCTAACATTCTAGGGCGAAATGCAGGGCAAATGAGCGCAGTGCTGACGAATGGATTCCTTGATATTGCGTGATTATTTCGAATTGCACAAGATGCCGTCGGAAGGTCTTCACAGACTACGAATCTGGGGGTCAGAGGTTCGAATCCTTTCGGGCGCGCCACTTAGTCAAGGGTTTACGGCAAGGTCCGGAACTCCACGAACATCACAGCATCTCGCCAGCATCTCGCCGACCGAGCCGCTTTGACGGCCGACGGGCAAATCACCGACGCTTTGGTAAGACATTTGTATTCCGAGACGAGGCGGCTGACGAACTCCGCATGACGCCGAGGACCATCGACCGCCTCGTTGCGGCCGGCAATCTCGTCGAGATCAAGTTGGGCGCCCGACGGTCGGCCATCACAGGGGAAAGTCTCGACAAAGACGTCGCCATCCGTCCCAGGTCGAAGCTGTCGGAGCCGGAAGGCTACATCATCCGGCGCACGCTGCTGATCTTGATGGTTGAGGACGGCGAACCCGGCGCTGGCGAAAGGTCGACCGGCATCTCGCTCGACGGTTCCCCGGATGCACGGTGCAGCAGCGTGAGACCGTCATCATGATTCACTGGCCGTGGCGTCTCACCGACGACGAGGAGGCCAGGTCGCGCGAACTGGCGGCGCTCGACGAGCGGTGAGATGCTGGGCGAGATGCTGGCGGTCTCGGACTGGGCGGCAGCGCCGCAGCCGGGAGATGGGTATGGACGGGGTGTCGTCGATGATGAAACGCCTTCTGGTGGCGGCCGCCGCGGTCGCGCTGGTCGGCCCCGCTGTCGCCCGTGACGCCAAGCCCAGGGTCCAAGGCATCTATGCCTGCGTGAACGCCGCCAATGCCGGACTGTCGGTTCTCCGAGCAAGTCGGTGCTGCGCGGTGAAGACCGCGCCGCGGACGTTCATGAACATCCCGACATGAACATCGCCGCGAGGACCTTCATGACGGTCCGGACCTGAACCGGACTCGAGGAGCCCGAGACTTGTCCCCGCCTTCCGCGCGCACCGGCCATGCAACCTCCGGCTTGGCGCGGCGACCGCTCGCGTGCTACCCAGAAATACCGAGTGCAGCGGTCAGACTTCGCCACTCCCCCCTTCGCGCACCGGTCGCCCCCTGCCCCCCGGGGGTGAACCTCAGCCGGAGGTCGTCCGTGAGACCCATCCCGTTCGCCGGGCCCGTCGCGGGCCTGTACGTGGCGCTCGCCGTCTCGGCGTGCGGCAACGAGACCCCGCAGAAGCAGCAGGCCGCGCCGCCGCCGGCGGTGCTCACGGAGACGGCGGTACTGCAGGATCTGGCAGAGGAACGGAGCTTCACCGGCCGGGTCGAGGCCGTCGACAAGGTGCAGATCCGCGCCCGCGTGCAGGGCTTCCTCAAGGCGAGGCGGTTCGAGGAGGGCGCCGAGGTCAAGGCCGGCGACTCCCTGTTCGACATCGAGCCGGAGCCGTTCGAGCTCGCCGTGCAGCAGGCCTCCGCCAACCTTGCGAACGCCCAGGCCGGGCAGACCCTCGCCGAGCAGACCTTCGAGCGGACCGAGGAGCTGGCAGGGCGCGGCACGTCGTCGAAGGCGGCGCTCGACAGCGCGCGCTCGGGACTTTTGCAGGCCCAGGCCGCGGTCAAGGCGCGCGAGGCCGATCTGCAGACGGCCAAGCTCAACCTCGGCTACGCCCGCATCACCGCGCCGATGCAGGGTCGCGTCGGGCGGTCGGCGTTCTCGGTCGGCAATCTCGTCGGCCCCGACAGCGGCACCCTCGTTCTGCTCGTGCGGCAGGATCCGATGTACGTGACGTTCCCGGTTCCGCACTGGCTGCTGCTGCAGGTTCGCAAGGGCGGCCAGGGGCCCGACAGCGTGTTCATCAAGCTCAAGCTCGCCGACGGGTCGCTCTACGAGCCCGAGGGCCAGATCGCCTTCACCGACGTGCAGGGCACGGCGACGACCGATTCGATCACCGTCCGCGCCACGATCCCGAACCCCAAGCGGCTGCTGATCGACCAGCAGCTCGTCACCGTGTCGGTGATCCGCAAGCAGCCGGAGAAGAAGCTCGTCGTATCCCAGGCGGCGATGCTGCTCGACCAGCAGGGGCCCTACGTGCTGGCGGTCGACGGCGACAGCAAGGTGTCGATCAAGCGGATCGTCACCGGCGAGCAGCGCGGGCCGATGATCGTCGTCGAGAGCGGCCTCGCCGCGGGCGAGCGGGTGATCGTCAGCGGCCATCAGAAGGCGCGGCCGGGCGCGCCGGTCGCCGCACAGGAGGCCAAGCAGGAGAGCGCCCAGGGGATCCAGCGCGCGAGCCCCGCGGCGCCGGCCGCGCCCGCAGCAGCAGCCGCGCCGACGAGCAAGTAGGGGTCCGGGATGTTCGACATCTTCATCAGGCGCCCGCGCCTCGCCATGGTCATCTCGCTCGTCATCACCCTCGCCGGGCTGATCTCGATCGCGGTTATCCCGGTCGCGCAGTATCCCGATATCGCGCCGCCCACGGTGCGCGTCACGGCGAGCTACTCCGGCGCCGACGCACGAACGGTCGAGGAGAGCATCGCCCAGCCGCTCGAGAACGCGATCAACGGCGTGCCGGGCATGCGCTACATGAAGTCGTCGTCCGTCAACGACGGCTCCTACACGCTGAACGTCAGCTTCGACCTCGCGACCAACCCGGACATCGCGACGGTCAACGTCCAGAACCGCTCGCGGCTCGCCGAGGCGAAGCTGCCGCAGGAGGTCC
>JAKALI010000372.1 GCA_021813195.1 Pseudomonadota bacterium | reverse complement strand
CGAGTCGGGCTAATACCAGAAGTCACATCATCGATTCATTACAACAGAAACCCCGGGTAGTTGCCCGGGGTTTACCGCACAGTCAGTCAATCGCGCTCGGCGTTAGAATTTGTAGTTTACGCCGACACGAACGATATTGTCCGTCATTCTGCCACTTACGATGTTAAGTGTTGTACTTGCAGGCACCGTAGGTCCATCACCAAAGTCGATGTATAGATATTCAAGCTTGGCACTCCAATTATTTGCGAATGCCCACTCTACGCCGCCGCCAATGGTCCAGCCGCTGTAATCCTGGCTCGCGCTGAACGATGTCGTCGTTGCGCCAAAGGTCGTGGTGCCATTAATTTCACCATGACCGTATGCCCAACCACCAGTAAAATAGGGTAGCCAACGATCGAATGCGTAGCCGATCCGGCCCCGCACGGTCCCGAACCAATTGAGCTTGTCGCTGTAAGAGACCGATGTCGGGAAGTTGGCCGCAAGAACGGCGGAAGGTAAAAAGAAGCTTCCGTCGCCCTTTTGTCCAGATCCTTGAAAATCGGCCTCAATGCCGAGCACCCACTGATCAACTTGCCAATTATAGCCAATTTGACCGCCGCCAATCACACCATCTAGGTGATCGCTATTCGAAAACAAAGTTGCGCCCGTGGTAGCGCTGACCAACGAATTGTCCTGATTGCCCCAACTGCCTCCAATATTGAGACCGATATATAGACCGGTCCAGTTGTAGGCTGGAGCAATGACGGGCGCTTTGTAAATTGGAGCCTTTACGGGGAGATCGGCTGCAGACGCCATTTGTGAAAGGCAGACAGCCGAAACCGCTACGAGCAGTGCAATAGACAATCGGCGCATGGCAAACTCCTGTTTTGATGCGAAACTAGCACGTAAAACAGCGAACCGTGAATTGATCCATAGCATTGGCCACATCAAGTGCTTTGAGCGTGGCAATCTGGCGACATTGCTGAACCCATTGATCACGTGATCGAAATTCAGACCAGATGAAATTCACACTACCAAAATACCGATCGACCATCGATATCTGGTATTGGCAGACATTCGCCTGCACGCGAAATACATCATGAAACCGAGCACGCCTCTTGTCGCAGATGGGTCATTACCGACCGGAGCGGGATCAGCGGCATCTGCGGCCATGTCTGCTTTGCTCCGAAAGCAACCAAATCGCTCCGTGGAGGGAAACGGCAGCTATGAGCCAGAGGCGGAACGCAAAATCACCCATCTTGACGATCGTTGCCGGCTCCGCGTCTTATTGAAGTTGAAGCCCACGAACGCAGCGGTACGGCCCTTTGATCAAACGCATCCTCATCGCAACCGACGGCTCGGACGGTGGTAACCGGGCACTCGACGCCGCCTGCGAGCTTGCCAAGGCGACCGGATCGACCCTGGTCATTGTGACGATCGGCGGCGACGTTACAGGCGCCGAGCTGCGCCGGCTCGCCAGTACGGGGGGCGATTTGAGCGAGACCCTGGAAGCCCGGTCCAATCGAATTTTGGCGCAGGCCGGCAAGCGCGCGAAACGGCTCGGGATTTCCGGACCCGTCCTCCACCACGCCTGGGGCGACCCGGCCGAAGTCATTATCGACTTCATTCACCGCGAGAAGGCCGATGCCGTGGTGATCGGCCGGCGTGGCCGCGGGCGGCTTTCGGAATTGTTGCTCGGCAGCGTCTCGCAGAAGGTCGCGAGCCTGGCGCCCTGCATGGTGATCGTGGTTCCCTGAGGGGCTTGCCGCTTTTTGCCGCATCGAGTCGTTGCCGGCCCGGCCTGCCGCACTGACGCAGATCAAGGCCGGAACTGGGCAAATGCCCCGTAATTCAATCGGCGCAACGGGATCCAAGTCGCCTTTATGCGGCGTTTATATCAGATCGGCCTGCCATTCGATCAGAAGCAGCTGCTGGCTCGTTTCTGGAAATCGGCATTGCAGGTGCGCCGGACCCGGAAAATGTGGGCGCTCGGCCTCGCCAGCTTCCTGATCCTGGTCGTGCTGCTGCAGTTGCTGCTGCAGGTTCTGCTCAATCTTTGGAATCGCAATTTTTTCGACGCCCTCGCCCGCAAGGACGGCGAGCAGCTCTGGGTCCAAGCACAACTATTTTTTCCGCTTGCGGTCTGCAGCATGTTCCTCGCCGCAACTTCCGTTTGGGGCCGGATGACCGCGCAACGTGGCTGGCGCGAAGCAATGACACGGCACGTCATCGCAAAATGGCTCGAAAAGGACCGCTTTCGTCGTCTGAACCACCTGATGAAGGGAACCGAAAATCCTGAATACCGGATCGCCGTGGATATCAGGATCGCGACCGACGCGCCCATTGATCTTACGCTTGCGCTCTTTTCGTCGGTGGTGACGGCGCTGACCTTCTTCGGCGTGTTGTGGACCGTCGGCGGCAGTATCAGTTTTGCCGTCTTCGGGTTGACGCTGACCATTCCCGGCTACCTGGTCATCGGCGTTATTATATATTCTAGCGTCATGTCCGCGCTCATGATGATCGTCGGTCACCATATGACCGGGGTGATCGAGCGGATGAACCAAGCGGAAGCGGAATTCCGCGCGGCAGCCGATGCCTTCCGCGGCGATGAAGACGGCGAGGCGCCCAAAAAAATCAACGGCGACAAGCACAGCGACTTATGGCTCAGGCTGCAGGCCGTGTTGCTCTGGTGGCGAGAATTATGCTGGCAGCTCGTTCGCACGACGACCATTTCGAATGGCAACTTCCTGCTGGCCCCGGTGGTGGCATGGCTTCTCTGCGTGCCCAAATATCTAAGCGGCGCCATGACGCTCGGTGAGCTCACCCAGTCGGCCGCCGCGTTCGTGACGGTGCAAGGCGCATTCAATTGGCTGGTCGACAACTATCAACGATTGGCGGACTGGCGCTCATCGGCGCACCGCGTCGCGACCCTCCTGCTGGCACTCGACGAAATCGAAGCGAAAGAGGCCGGCGCCGGGCCGGCGAAGTGACTTCCCCGATAACCGATATGCGCAAACCTTAGTTAACGCCGGCGGCCGTCAATTCGGGCGCACCGCGCGCGCGCTTTATCAGCTCATGATACCAATCGAATGACGCCTTAGGGATGCGCCTCTGCGTCGGATAATCAACATAAACAAGACCGAAGCGCGAAGCATAGCCCGAATCCCATTCGAAATTGTCGAGCAGCGACCAGACAAAATAACCGCGGATATTAGCGCCGGACGCGACGGCCTCGTTCATCGCCGCGATATAGGCGCGCAAATAGGCAATTCGCTCGGGATCATTCACCGCACCGGTTGCATCGGGCTTGTCGTGGCCGCCGAGTCCGTTTTCCAGGACGTAGACAGGCAATCGGTAGGTCCGCGCCACCATCAGCAACGCGTCGCAAAAAGCATCGGGCAGGATCGGCCAGCCGATGGGCGTCTCCGGCGTGCCGGGCGGGTGATCGCCAAAACCGAAGCCGAGCCGAGCCGCGGCGTCGGCGCGTGCGAACACCGGGCTGTAGTGATTGAGGCCAAACCAATCGAGCGGGCGTTGGACGCGCGCCATATCGCCGGGACGGATATGCGGCGCGAGCACTGGCTGCAACAGGTCGGGATAAGTGCCGAGACATTGCGGATCGGGATAGACCCGATTCCAGTAAGCGTCACAGCGGTTCGCTGCCTTGCCGTCGGCCGGTGCCGACGGGACGCAAGGCTGTACATTGTAGATGGCACCGACCGAACTGCCCGAAACGGCGGCGCGGATCGCATCAACGGCGGCGCCGTGACTGAGATTGATATGGTGGATTGCGGCGTGCAGCGCATCGATCGCGACGTTATCCCGATCGGTACTACCGAAGCCGAGACCGAACAGCGTGAAGATTGACGGCTCGTTGAAGGTCGCAAAGCGCTTGACCCGGTCGCCGTAGCGGGCAGCGACCAAAGCCGCATAATCGGCAAACCAGCCAACGCTGTCCCTATTGGTCCAGCCGCCGAGATCGTCGAGCGACTGCGGCAGGTCCCAGTGATAAAGGCAAAGCCAGGGCTCGATGCCGGCGGCGCAGAGGGCGTCGATCAACCGGTCGTAGAAGGCAAGGCCCGGCTCGTTCGCAGGCCCGCGCCCGCTCGGCAGCACGCGCGGCCAAGCCACCGAAAAGCGGTAGGCCTGAATGCCAAGCCGCTGCATGAGCGCAATGTCTTCGGGATAGCGATGATAGTGATCGCAAGCGATGTCGCCGGTGTCGCGATTGGCGACGAGTCCCTGGTGACAGTGGGTATCCCAGACGCTCGGTCCACGTCCGTCTTCCGCCGTTGCACCCTCGATCTGGAAACTGGAGGTCGAAACGCCCCAGATGAAATCCTTCGGCAAGGCCCCCAGAGGCGGCAATGCGTCTGCATGCGGCGCCCGGTCGACGTTGCCCGAAGGACTTGGCCCCTGCCCGGAAGGCATCGCCGAACCCCGCAGCTTGTTTCGGATGCGTCAAAATAAGCGCGCCCGCGCCCGTCCCTTTGAGGCAAATCAACGATTTGGGCCGAGGGTACGACAAGCTGCCGTTCGCGTTCGATCCGAGCAGACAATGCCAGATCACGTCGCCAGAACCCGATGGGGCGGCCTCTCCGATGGTCGGTTCCGCCCGAGCGGCTACTTTCGAGTCGAGCAGGATGCCGGCGTATTCTGGCTGGTCGACCCCGAGGGCGGACGTTTCATTTCGAAAGGCATCAACACCGTGCGGTTCGATCAGGACCGCATTCATGACAGCGAGCGCTTTCCCTACGCCGAGGCATGCCAGCGCAAATATGGCAGCGTCGCCGCGTGGCGGTAGTCGCCCCAGGCGAACATCAGCGCCACCAGCGCCGCCGAGGTGTAGATGCTGATCACGCCGAAGCTTTCCCGCGCGCTGTAGCGGGCCATGAAGCGGCGAACGCACACCGCGTACGCGCCCCAGGCGATCGCGGTGAACAGCAATATCACCATGCCCGTCGCGCCGGCATTGTTTCCAATCGGTGAGTTGCCAGTCCAGATGTTGGTTCCACCAGAAATGTTCAGCGTGCCAGATGAACCCGCGCTGTTTCCCACAGTGACCGCGTTGGCCAGCCACTGCCCGTTCGACACCGTCATGTTGCCAATACCGGTGAGGCCCACATAGA
>JAKALI010000010.1 GCA_021813195.1 Pseudomonadota bacterium | reverse complement strand
CGGCAGCGCGCCGACGATGGGCTGCCACTCGACGATGGACAGGCCGGAGTGGGTGAGCCGGGTCACACCGCCCACCACCACCATCGCGAACACCATCGCGCAGCAGGCGAGAAGCCAGAGGGCGACCGGATAGCGCGTGCGCGCGCGGGGCTCGCCGCCGGCATTGGCGGCCGCTGGGTCTGCGAAAAGGGTATTCATGGGTTTGGTCGAAGATGGATCAGGTGCGAGGCGCGTACCGGGCTTAAGGGTAATCGAAACCGGCTCCGGCATCCAGCGCCGCGACCGGGACGCCCCGCGGCCGGGCCTGGAACCGCAGTAGCGAAGCGCCGCCGGCTTCTGTTATAATCCGCCCCTCGCGCCTGTAGCTCAGTTGGATAGAGTACTTGGCTACGAACCAAGGGGTCGTGGGTTCGAATCCTGCCAGGCGCGCCAGTGAAACAAGGATTTAGGCCACCTCCGCGGTGGCCTTTTCCTTTTGTGCAGGGCAATCGTCAGTGGTCTCGACTACTCGGAGGCCACTTCGACGATTTACCCACACTGCCAAGTGCTCGGTGTTGAGGTGCGAATAGCGCCGCACCATCTCCGCCGATGCCCAGCCCCCCAGTTCCTGTAGCACGCTCTGCGGTGTTCCATCCTGGGCGTGCCAGCTTGCCCAAGTATGGCGCAGATCGTGGAACCTGAATCCGGGGCGCAACTCGGCCTTTTCTACTGCAGTCCGCCAGGCTCGTGTCGCTACCTGCTTGACGGCCTTCTTGCGATACGGGAATACCCATCGAGAGTGCTTCCCAACCTGCCCCCTAAGGACTACGACTGCTGCGATTGACAACGGGACCCCGATCGCTTTCTCGGCCTTGGCCTGGTCTGGGTGGACCCAAGCAACACGCCGCTCGAGGTCGACCTGGGACCACTCCAAGCCGGTGACGTTCGCACGCCGCAAGCCCGTTTCCAGAGCGAAGCGCGCCATGGGTTGTTGATGCGCTGGCAAATGCCCGAGCAGCTTCTCCGCTTGGTCCCTCGTCAACCACCGCATCCGCTTTTCCGGGTCCTTGAGCATCGGTACTGCCGGACACCGATCCAGCCATTCCCAGCGATCCCTCGCCGAGCGCAGAATCGCCCGAACAACCTCCAGCGTGCGGTTGACTGTCGCCGGAGTCGGCGTTATCCGTCTTGGCGGTCCCTTCTTCCGCGGGATTGCGTATGACTGCTTCCGCGCTGCGGTGATCGCAGAAATAAGATCCGCATTAATGTCGTCGAGGAACTTGTCATGTAGATAAGGATGCAACCACCGGAGGTGTGCCTTATCCGCATCGATAGTCTTCTTCGATGACTTCTCTGCAGTCCACCGCAACACCGCTTCCTGCCAGGTACGCCGGGGTTTAATACCCAGTCGCTTTTGATCCCAAAATTCGACCTTCAGGCGATCATGAAGCTCTTGAGCCTTTACCCTGTCCGCAGTCCCAGTGCTTTTCTGTAATCGCTTTCCATCTGGGGCAGTAAGTTCGATCCACCACGCGGGTGAATTTTTACGTCGGTAGAGTGACATGTTTTGCTCCTTTCTCGGGTGTCACCCAACGACGCCTGCGGGTGATACTTTGCACGCAACCATTCGACTAAGTCAATATCTACGAAAACCCATTTCTTTCCGGGCTTTGCGGCCGGAACATCTCCACGGCTGGCCATACGCGAAAGCGTGACTGGATGAACCTTCAAAAAAGCTGCAGCCTGACGAATATCCATAGTTCTCATGGGAAATCTGGCACGTGGTTACGCGTGTAGCGCAGTCCGCGCCAGCGCGTCACCTATCGGCAGATCGAGCGCCGCGACGGTTCTAGGCTTGTACATTATGGCAATCGGGAAGAGTTCGAAATTTGCACTTTGCTTCATGTTCTACTTGTCGAAAAATGGTCCGTTTGCGATTTCGTAATTGGCCTAGTTCTGGCCACCTGCAGTGGCGGTCGATGCCCATCTCGTCCTATAGCCTTCCATAGCGCCCATGATCGCGTCCTCGATGGTCATGCCATCGCCGTCACCGAGAGTCAGAAGTTGCGGCCATTCAATATGCGTGGCCGCAGGCGTCCGATCGCCACTTGACGCGGTCGATGTATTCTTAGAAGGATCGCGAAGGAAGTGTCCCAAAGGGACACCGGAAATTTCATTCTCCATGAAGTCGTCGAGCATCACGGGCCAGATCCCCGTGGCATAGAGCACGAAGATCCAGTCTGGCAGGCGACATGCGGTGGTGTCGGCCGGATCCGGATGGCTCTCAGTGAAGGTGGCTATGCCGCCGGGTTGTGAGGCGATCAGACGACACAAGGCGTCGAATTG
This sequence comes from Pseudomonadota bacterium, assembly GCA_021813195.1. The sequence continues at coordinate 21,136 of JAKALI010000010.1, read as the reverse complement.
CATCTGGTATTCTTTAAAGGTCTTCATGGGCTGTCTTTGATTACTTCCTTAATTAGTTGTATGTGGGGCGCGAATCTGGAACTGCGTTCCCAGGGTTTTCGCGATCGTCGTGCTTTGGATAGAGTTCGGAGAAGAGAGCGCAGCCAAGAATTTCCTCGGCCGAATCGAAACCTTTTATGTACCAGTGGCGGACGGATGGTTTCTCAACGCCCTGCATATTGCCTTTGCCAATCTTCGTGTAGATAAATCGATCGCGTCCATCCTTAGTCTGGACTTTGTAAATTGCGGTTTCCCACGTGTACCAGTAGCTGTCACTCGCAATTAAGAGTGTTGTCTGATAACCGGCACATCGATTGTTCGACGTCACCGCGTATTCGATTCGAGATCCCTTTTTTACCTCACGGATTCGCGACGTCAATGCGTCGATGAGCGTCGACAGCGTGATGGAATCCGGCCCGTCGTTTTCTCCGGGGTATGGGTTCTTGATGATGACCTCGGATAGCTGTTTGTTCATTCCATTTCTCCCTGATCAACTGTTGTTGAAGCTTCTATGGTTTTCAGCCATAAGCCATTTTGCAGTGGCGCAGGGGGGGGGCGAAAACCGGCAAGAAATTCAAATGTTTGACCTAAATTGCCTATAACCGGCGAATTATTTTCTGGACTGATAGGCCAGGATGGGCTGAAATCACATAGGCTATCCGAGCCAAGAGCATCCGAGGGTCAATGGTCAAGGAAGATTGAAGTCGGACATAGAGGTGCTACCGCGCGAGTTGGAATGCGTCTGTGCTGGATCGCATCCTTTTCGAAGCGAATGCTGCTTTGAATACAGTCTTCAACCGTCCCGCCGTCAAACGGTTTCGCGATCTCATCTCGAAAAAAAGCGCGGTGTCGCGATTTGCATCCTAAGCGCATGAGCCGGCCGCAGTCGCGGTACCGCGCGACTGCGATCGGTGTCGTCGTCGACAAAGGAATCACGTCAGCAGGCGATCATGCCGTCGACCCAATCGACGCCAGTGGTGCGTTTCCGTGAGGCGTGACATCTGTCAAGGTAAGGCGCCGATAAAGTGCGTGCCATCGCGCCTCTGCGCAATTGCAACCATTCCGGGCTATCATGTCCGGGTTTAACCGGGTATACCCGGAAACGGCATAGCGGCATCGCCCCATCAAAACCAACAGGGATGATTGGTCAGAATGGCAAACAATCAACGCAAGACAAGATCACCAGCTTCCATTTCCCGGGATAAACGCAAAGTAAAGGGGTTTAAGCGTGTTGAAGCCATGATCGGCCCTAGGGCTGTCGCCGCGCTCGAAAAGCTTGCGAGTACGGGCGTTCCGAAAGCGAGAATTATCTCCAACGCCTTGATCGAGGCGGGTAAGAAGGTGAATTGAACCGCGTCGTGGTCACATTCTTCGAAAAGGACCGCTCGGACTTCTTTCGGCCGCTTACTGGACCGTGGCGCGCGGTTTCGCTCGACCTGATCTGCCGAATCTACGAAACGTTTTTCGGCGTCGGCACGTCATCCTCGCACTTCATCGAGCGCGATGAGTTGCGCGGACTCGCGCGCACCTCCCTCCAACTAATCCCCGCAATGTCAGAAGAGGCAGGGCCGGAGGACGACCTGGCCGGGGAAGATGAAGCAGCGAAGGCCAATCAGTTGATCCGGCGCCTGCACAAGTATGGCTGGATCGAAGTTTTTGACGATCCCGGCACAAATCGCGATGTCTACCGGTTCACGCGGGCAGGCAAACTCTTTGCGCAGCAAATCATCGAGTACAACCTGCCGCCCTCCCGGATGAGCCAACGCAATGTGCGCAATACCAAGAACGCGCTAGCCGCCTACTTGAGTGCCGGCGATCCGTACGACCTTTTTATGGCACTGGAGCACTCCAGAAAAGTCATACACGACCTCGCTGATGATATTGCTGAAATCCACGAGCGTAGCCGGCAGATAATCGCCAGGGCGGCCAAGGAAGCGGCCCTGGACGGCTTTCTCCAATACATGCGCGAGCGGTTCGAGCCTATCATTTCGATCAAGATGCGGGCCGATCACGTGTATCGCCACCGGGACGAGATTGCGGAGATCATCGAAAAGATCAAACACATTCCCGTCGAGCGGCGACTGGAGATGGACCGCGCTGCGCTGCTGCTGCGTCCGGCTGCCGAGCGCGGCACGTCGCCGCAGCTCGATGCGATGGAGGAAATACTCTACAACCTCGATACGGCCATGCGCGGGAAGATGTCTGAGCTCGCTGCAGCCGTTTCGGCATACACCGATCGCACGACGTTTCTCTCGCTTCAGGCATCGATTAGCGCAAGCCGGGAGGGACAAGATTCGCTCAATCGGGCGACCGACCTGCTCTTTGATCTTGCGGAGGACGCGCAAGACCGGGTGCTGCTTCGCTTCGCTGACTCTATTAGTCCATTTCGGATCGCCCTCGTCGACGAATCGAGCGTTCGCGTGCGCAAATCCGCGGTGCGAATCGACCCGCAGCCCTCGCGTGATCCCTACATACAAACTCGAGACGATTTGCTGCGCGCGACCATCGCCCGCGCACGCAATGATGCGTTTTCGCTCTCGATGCATGATTTGCGCGACCGGTTAGAGGGCAAGTTTGCGCAACTGGATGAGGGCCGCGAACAGTTCCTGTTGTCGGAAATCGAGGTTGCCGGCTACGACGATTTGCTGTTTCTCACCCACGCGATCGAAAGCGCCTGCGATTCCAAGAGCGGAAATCTCATCTTCTCCTGTAACCGATTGGACGTCAGGAAATCGAACCAATACGTGGAATTTGACGACATCGTAGTCAAAGTCGCCGGGAGAAAACCTTGATTTCTAAAAGAGATCTTTCGCCGGATCCAGGACGCCGTTTGCAAGGAGCAGGCCATGGCTGAATTCACCGCGGCGCTCAACCGCCTCCAGGCGGATGAACGCGTAAGTGCTCATCGATTCGGCGAGCTCGCCGCCCGCCTTGCCTCGGAGGGGAGCCTCCACCCGGACCGCAGCGAGGCGGAAAGGCTTGCCTATGACGACGCTGTGCGCGTGCAGGACGAGCTGGAGGATTACTTCAGCGTTATGGGTTGCCGGCTCGCGCATAACCGGGCTCTTGGCTACATGCACCTGTATCCGCCTGGATCCACGGCGCCCGGCGCGCCGCCTTCTGACGGAAAAGAGCGGGAAACTGACGCAATGCTGCGTCATCGATCCTCCGCGCACGTCGGTGCGGCCGCGCTCGCCTTGCGCATCCTCTACGATCAGAAATTGTCCACAGGAGAGATCAACACGCATGGCGGCGTGACGGTAACGATGGAGGAGTTGCGCGTGACGCTTCGCAATAAGCTCAAGCGCGACATCCCACCGACCCTTGGTGAACGCAAATCCGTTATTCGGGAGCTCGAAACGATCTGGGGCGTGGTGCGCACGGCAAGGGATATCGAACTTGACGCGCCCAATGCCCGGATCGCCATTCATCCGAAGATTGTCGATCTCGTTTCCGAATCGACGGCGAGCGGCATCATTGCCGAGATAGCGCGCGAAAAAGCCGGCGCAATCGTGGAGGATGGGGGCGAGGGCGAAGAGCAAAGCCAGCCGGTCGCGGGCGGCGGGGAGACAGAATGAGGGTGGCCGAAATTATCACAATCGATTGGGGGATGCTCCCCGATCAGGTGTATCCAGTGGGTCCGATCACCTCGCTCGTGGGCGATACCGGCGCGGGCAAGAGCTCCATGCTCGACGGCATCATGGCGGTTATGACAGGCGCTTCGCCCAAATATGCGCGGTTCAATGCGGCAAGCGAGGGCGGTAGCAATATTCGACATCAAGGGGTTGTATACCGGACGCTTCAGAGCTACATCCTGGGCGAATACGAGGGGGCGTTCCTGCGCGACGGCGCACACGGCTACGTCGCACTCGTGATCGAGCCCGAGTATGGCGAGGTCGCTAAACCCTTTACCGCCATCGTTGGGGCATCTGCCTATGTGCAGCGCTCACCCATCGCCGGCGGGGCGGAGCGCGCCGAGGCGCGACTGGGAACGGTACACCGGATGATTCTGTCCGGCGCCGTGGCCAAGCAAGACGACTTCTACACGATCAATCCCGACGGCTCGAAAACGTCAATTCGCGTGGAGGAGCTGGCGAAGTCGCTATCGGCAAAGTATGTGAGGGGAGCCAAGGGCGCCCGTGAGATTGAGGTGTATGACTTGAGCACCGAGGTTTTGCCCTACCTCCAACGGCTCTACGGGCACTTCCGTGGAAGGCAAGTGGCGAATAAGGAGGAGGCAGAGCAGGCCTGTAGTGCTTTTACCAAGTTCATCTCGCAGGAGAAGGTTGAAAACATCAGCGCTTTCGTCCGATCGAACATCCTTTCCGAGCCCACGAACGCGGCCGCGGTCGACAATATCTCCAAGACCATGCGCCAGGCGCACCGCATGCGCACGCAAAGCGATTACCTACATGCGCGCATTTCACAGTTGAAAGAAGCGCAAGCACATGGCGAAGCGTATACCGCCAAATTCGTCGAATCGCGCGTCATGCAGGAAGCTGCCGCCAACCTCGAGGTCGCGGCTATCAGCCGGGACATCTCGAAAACGCACAAGGAGGCGGCCGCGCACTTGGCGAATGCAAAATCTCTGATCGAGGAGATCAAGCGGATCGACGAAAAGGTCAAGGGCGCTAACGAGGAAGTGCGTGACGTCCATGCCAAATTGAGCGGCATTAAGTCCTACAACGATGAGAAGTTGCTGCGCGAAGCCCACGGCACGGCACGGGTTCGCCTGAGCGCGGCCGAGGCCGATGCCAAGGCTCGGGGGCGCGCAATCGCGGCGTTCGTGCCACAGCTTCCGGCTTTACGTTCAGCGGCGGAGTCCAGGGAGGTTCGCCCCAGCCTCGCTTCACTCGTACAGGGCGCGCTGCTCGAGTTGCGATCGGGTGACGCTGCGCTTGGCACTTTGGCTGAAGCGCTCGCCAGCCTGCCTGAGCGGACCGCGATGCCCGGATTCTGGGAATCTCTGTCTGAGCGCATCGGTCACACCGATGAGGATCTGGTCCGGTTATCGGCTGCACTTTGCGGAGAGGAAAGACCGCTTAGCGCCGAGATCATTGCGAATCTGAATGAGACGGAGCAGGAAAGGGGGCGTGTCGCGGCCAGGCTCGAGGCCAAAATGGCCGAGGCTGCCCGAATCGAGCGCACCAACGAAATCGCCTATCCGCGGGACACCAACACGGCGCTCGCCTACATCCAACAACATTGCCCTGACGCCAAGCCTGTGGTCCTTTGCGACCTGATTTTGTCGGTTAGGCATGAAGAGTGGCAGGCCGCGATCGAAGGCTACGTCGGTGGGTCGCGCTTCGGCATTATTGTCGAGGCCAAGAAGGAGCGTGAGGTGCATACGCTGCTCGAGCGCTCGGGGATCAAAGGCGGAGCCGTTATCCAGACCCAAATTGTGCTTCGCGATGCCCAAAAAAGTGGCCGGGTGCACGAGAATTCTATTGTCCACGAGCTCGAAGTCGAAAACCCCACCGCGAAAGCTTACCTGCAACTGCAGTATGGGTCGGTTATCAAAGTCGACGACGCTGGCGATTTTGATTCGGTCAAGCTGGGCCTCACCAAAGCGGGTCGCGGGTCTCGCGGGTACCGCTCGTTCAATTGTCTGGCTGACAGTAGTGATCTCACCTTCGGTAAGCGCGCGCGCCTGCGCCGCATGGAAGCGATCCTCTCGGAAGTCGAAAAGCTGAAAGTGGAGAAGCAGCGACTGGACGCCTTGATCGCCAGCTTGAGGCATATTGCGAACCTTGAGCGTTCCCTCGCCGGGCTGGCCGATCCCAATGTCGCATCCATTGTCGTCATCGCGCGAGCGCAAGCCGACACCATTCGTTCTACGGAACGGCAACTCGCCAGTTTGGATCTCTCCGACGCACAGGAGCTCAAAGCCAAGGAAGCCGAATTGATCAGGGCCCTCGAGGAGCATGGCAAGGCGCGTGATGCGCTGACGCGTCAGCACCAAACCGAGGAGGACAGCGCCAAGCGCTGTGGCGAGCATGCGGCCATGCTGTCACGCAAAGCTACTGTGGCCGAAACAACGCTTATCGGCTTCATGGAGGAATTGGGGCGGCTGGCAACGATTGCGCCCTGGGTGAACGTCCAGGGACAGCGCGCATCGACCGAACGCATGATCGATGATGGCGGCATGGACAAGGATGCGGTTGAAGAGAAGAGTAGGTCTCTACTTGAGGCCAATCACCTCCATCACGGCGCATTCATGGAAGCAATCAGAGCGCACAATTCCGCACTGACCGAGCAAATCGATGCAATCAACCCTATAAGCATCATTGAGGGTGATCAGGCAGAACGGTTCACCGGCATGTCCGACCTTGTTTCTACCATCACCCAACTCGTGAAGGGGCTGGAAAATAACGATCTGGCCGTGAACCGCGAAGCGCTTGGCCGGGCGGAGGACAATCTGCGCGAGACGTTCGTCAACCAGATATGCCTCGAAATCGCAAACGGGCTTGAAACGGCTGAGAGGGAGCGAAGGGAGCTAAACAACGAGATTTCTTCTCGCCTCTTCGGATCAGACCGATTCGAGTTCTCTGCGGAATGGGCTTCGAAGGAGTTCAAGGAGAGGGCCAACTTCTTCAAGTACATAAAGAATAACAAGGATGAGCAATTCAATTTGTTCTCCAGCGAAGCCTTGCCCCAGGAGGAATTTACCCGGATCCGCGACGAACTGATCGCCCTCTTGCGCGCCAACGACGAGGAGGAATCGCGCCGGCGGCTGGTCGAGATTTCGGATCACCGGAACTACCGTGTGTACGACCTCGAAAAAATTGTCATCAAGAATGGCGAAGTGGTCCGAATTTCGGTGACGAAGCGCCAGACCGATAGCGGCGGGGAGAAGGAAACCGGGATCTTTGTTGCGCGCGCGGCAAGCATTTCCCGCGCATTCCGACTGCGCGAACCAGGCCCGCACCTGCGCTTTGTCGCCATCGACGAACTCATGCAAAAGACGGGAGAATCCCGCGTGCGCGAGGTGGCGGCCTATCTGAAAGACACCCTCAATCTGCAAGTGATTTTTGCCACCATGTCGCGCGCAATCGGTCCATTCAAGGACCTTCTCGACGCCGAGCACAATTTCACCAAGAACGAGATCAAGAATCCGGGTTCCGGCCCCAGTCACCGTATTACGGTTCAGTTCAACCGATACACGCGGGATAAGGTTATCGGTCTTCGGCAGCGCTACATCGACCGTGTTGACGCCGAAGCCAAAGCCCGGTTCGAACAGGCGGAACTGCTCGCGAACGATGGCGCAGAGGCCTCTACGTGAATCTGTCGCAAGCGGTCGAGCGGAACTCGGTTTCGATGGTGCTGCGCGGGCTCATGACGAATTTGGACCACAGGCCGGATCGCACCCGTGCACCGTCGGCCAGACTTACGGGATCGAACGTCCCTGAATTTGGCGATCAACGGGAACCGGACGAAGCCGAAACCACCTGGCAGGCGTTCCTCGCCCTTGAGGAAGCGGGGCTCATCTCAATCAAGCTGCCGCGGCCCAAAACCGGCTACGCCATTCACGAGCTCGAACCGCTCATCCAGCTTGTGCCTGAAGCCGCGGAACGCACACGCGAACTGCTCGGCATGGCGAAACCGGGCGAGGCTCGCTCCAAAATCTGGGGCGATGCGGCCCGTGCCGTCTTTCCGGGCGAATTTGAGCTTCACCAGGCGATCGCGGCCCGCTGGATCGAGATTCCGGGAAAGAGCGCCATGGAGATCATGGCGCAGCTCAGCAAGATGCGCGACATGCCGCAGGGTACGTTCCTGCGTCAGGTGAGCGCGCTTCTTTTCTGGGGCGATTCCAAGGTGCTCGATGCGCGCGAGGCGCTGATATGCGAAATCCTCGGAACTACCGAATCCCCTTTCCCGGAAGCCCCGGTCCAGGTGCAGGTTTACGTCGCCGGAGATGATTTCGACCGCGTCATCTTCATCGAGAACGTGGAAACATTTGAATTCCTGAAAAGCCTCCTGACATCAGCAGCCCCGGAACGGCGTCGACAATTTCCGCTCGAGGGCGCCGCGCTTGCCCAGGGCTACGGGTTCCGCGGCTCGGCCAGGCGCGTGCGCAAGGCCGGCGGCAGCTCCGTCTACTTTGACGCCGGCGAGTCTGCCCGGCGTCGCTTTTGCACCTGGCTTTACGATGACGCTGGCGGCGTGACGCCGCACTTCTACGGCGACCTTGATTTTTCAGGGATGTCGATATTGAAGGCTATGCGCGAGATCTTCCCAGCCATGACCGCCTGGCGTCCGGGATACGGCGCCATGCTGAAAAAAATCCAGGCCGGTAACGGCCACGCGCATGCGATGTCGAAAAAGAAAAACCAGGAAGACCCCGGGTCGACCGGCTGCACGTATGCGGACGGTGTGTTGCTGCCGGCCATGCGCGAAACGGGGCTGTTTTTCGACCAAGAAGGAGTTCTCGTCGCGGCTGCGGAATAGGTCGATCGCGAGCACCGGGCAACGCAATCGCCTGGGACATCGTTCGTATACAGCCGTCCGGTTGCAATATCCGATCAACGACCGTCGTCCACACCGCTTCCCAAGGTATCACTGCTCCGACTGTATGCGCCCTGCCGCGAAATGCATGGCAAGGATCCCCACCGGCCTCAGTCTCCGTACCGCGTAGCCCGAATCCATGTCGCCCTCGACAACCGAACACCTGCGGTCGCTCCTCAAGCCGCCGGCAGGTAAAGGCGGGTCTAGAGCGCATTGCGGATCCTTTGATGAATTGGTTCGAAGACCGCACCTCGGCCTTATGTGGAGCTCCACATAAGGCCGAGAATCGGTAGTTCGCGGATGTTGGGCGAGGGGCAGCTCCATGAGGTTAGCCGTGCGCCGCTGCGACCGACACCTCCACTACCCCTCTCGCATCAAAGGATGTGTTCAATCTCACCCTCAAGAAATCCCTGCAAAGCGAAGTTCACGGCAAGGCTGCCCGCTCGGCGCAGGCGCCGAATCGCGGCCCGAATCTTCCCGTCGACGAAGAAATCGTGGCAGCAGGTGATAATGCTGCAGATGCACATCGACTCCGGCGATACGTTGCCGAGAGGCGCGACGGCTGTTAATGCATTGCAGTCGCATTGCGACAGCCTTTTTTACAATCGATTAATCAGCATGTTACAAGAGTTAATGTGTACTACTTCGGTTTTGAAATCCCCAGCCAGCTCTGCACAGTAGAAGATTACTAATAGTTTTACGTCGAAAACCACAATGATGATAAGGTCAATCGGAAAGAAGTATTGCGCCGCAACAATTTATCTGTATTATTGAATTGCGGGGTTTCTCCTCCTCCTCCTCCTCTGAAATCCCGACTTCAAGCCGTTGGTGCCCACAAAGCCCCAGCGGCTTTTTCTTTAGCACTTTCGAGGACCGTCGCTACGAAGCCGACTGGGATTAGCTCATCGCCATTTGGTATTGCCATCGATCTACTCGATCGCCGCCAGGATGCCGTTAACTTGCATTCCCGGCGTCGCAGCGCTTCAGGGTCCTTAACTGCGGGCGCCTTAACTCACAGGCTGCAATTTGCCTTCGGCGCTCTTTCGACATCCAGGAAGGAGAGGCGCCGGTGAATTACTGTCGTCGACATATCCGAAGTCCCGTGTGCCGCCGATCGCAGACCGCCGTCGATGAATTGGCAATGTCGCATGGTCCTTTAGTGGATTGACTAACAATCAGTCTATTTTAGCTGGAGACACCGTGACGTTTAAACTGCAGTCGCCATTCACAGGCGGTAAGGCGGTTAGCCTGAAATATTCGTTTACCGTTGTGGAGACTGGCAAAACGTTCAGCTATGTTGTGCAACTGACCACCAACTAGTAACCGTTCTTTCGCAATAGCTTTAGGTGCTGGATCAACTGCGGTTGATCTAGCACCTCATCGCTTGCCGCAATGGTGAGGCTAACATCCAAAGATATTGCTTAATGCTTCACTGATCCACCATATCGGGTTTCTTGCTACTTCCGTGGCATTCTGCTCTGCTCGGGCAAACCCGCGTGGCCTCGTAGACATCCCGCCATGCAGCTTGCATCGCCCGTTCCGTATCGCCTTGCACCGGCACGGTGTCCCCATCCGAGTCCGTGCTTCACACTTCGCTTCGGGTAGCAGAGTGTATCTAGCCTAAAGGTTAGTGGCTCCTACACACGCGACTGCATGGAGGAGACAGGATTCGAGTGCGAAAGGAGCGGGGAATACTTCATGCGGTAGCCAGCGGGAATTGTGATGTTTCGATCCGCCGCCCAGTGAAGCGTCTCAGCGTCTTCGTGGCTGCAAAGGGGATCCGCACCGAGTTCATTGACAAGTTCGCCAGCGAGATCCATCACCCAGTTGTCACCCAGCGCCACCCGGATTCGTGCTCGCTTTAGAACGGCAATATCCTGTCCATCCGCTGTTAGTATGTGGATTCTACAAATTAGGCCTTGTTCGTCCCATCCAATCGAGCGAATTGAGAATGCGTTAAATGTTCCGTCCGGTACGTCAGCTTGCGCGAGTAAGCGAGTTTGAGTGCTGGAACGCAAGGTGAATGTGCTGCGATGCTTTTCAGCCTGGATAAGAATTTCACAGGCAACTCTCTGTGCGCGAGCAATGCGCTTCGCTTCCGCTGCGTCAGTGAGTTCCACTGGGGCAACAGCAGAGTCGGCCAATTGATTCAATAGCAACGCAGACGAAATATTCAGTAAGTGCAAAGGTAGAGGATTACCGACGAGAATACTTCCGGTATGCACCAGCGTAAGAGGTTCCAGGCACAATTCGTCACCTATGACGACGAGTCGCGCAAAGTGCGCGAAATATCCAGCCGCTTTCGCATCAGAGGACCCGGTAGCCGTTGCGATGCGGCGTCCAACTGGAACGGTACGCACCTGGTTGTGAATCTTCTTCGCCAAGGTCGGTGAGTCAATCTTGGCGATGTGGAGAACGTCGCCACGATCGATAACATTGTGTAGGCGAGCAATCGCCGCGGCAAGCTTGGTCAATTTGGTTGATTTCATTTCGGCGCCTCTTGTGCTGCTGGGGCAACCAAACGGTATGGCGTTGCGAGTGGCAATTCAACGCGCGTTGTCAATGACGTCAATATTACTTCAGCGGGGCTAGGCCGGAAGCGGCAAGCGTGGGGCGCAAAACAGAGAAAATTGTGCATAGGACACCTCGCAAAAAAAGTTAGCGCCGGAATTGGTGTTCCGTGCGTCGTTGCGAGGCAGGATGGCCAGAGACGCCAATTGCTGTCGTCTCTGGCGGAGCTGATCAGGCTCTTCTTACCAATTGGGCCTTATTGGCAGGGGTGCCCGGTGATTCTTCCCTGCCTCAGCCAGGACTTACCATCACCCTGGCGGGTAGCGCCTTCATGTCACTTTTTTTGTGACAGTGGAGATCTAAAGATATTCTACTTCTCACTTTTTCAAAATGGAATAGGAAAACCCACTATTTGATTCACTATTTTTGGTGCGCCTGGATTCGATTGCAGACGGCTGCCGGACGACGGTGTCCGTCAAGCAAGTCGCGTCCGATGTGGCCGAGTCGTCGACTGAGCGCGGCATCAAACTTGACATTGAGTTAGCGCTAACCTTGAATTCGAACCTCGCGGCAGCCGATAGGAAGTAGCACTTGGTTTACCAGTGATTCAAGTCGCCAAACACGCCGCATTCCGGTTTAGCGCTGACGTCGACGCGGGTACAATTGGCGGAACCCCAACAATTACAGAGAGCGAAAAATGCCAAACATCGCAATCGCGTTTCGTCAGGAAATCACGCGCCTCGCCCGCCGGGAAATCCGGAGCCAGATTCAGGGTATCCGGAGGGCGTCCGCGCAGTACCGAAAGGATATCGCCGGGTTGAAACGCCAAGTCTCCGAATCAAAGTCGAAGATTGCCAGTCTTGAGCGCGGCGCCAACGGCGCCGGTGCCGATCAAAATGCCGAAGCCGATCAACCCAAAATCCGCTTTTCCGCAAGAGGCGTCGCCTCACATCGCAATGCCCTCGGGGTTTCGGCAGCAGACTATGGCAAGCTCGTCGGCGTGACAGCCCACACGGTTTACAAGTGGGAGCACGGCAGCGCGCGGCCACGCAGCGCACAGTTATCTGCCCTTGCGTCGATCCGGCAGCTAAGCAAGAAAGACGCTTTGGGTCGACTGGACGAAAAGCGCGCAAGTGCGCGGAAGGGACGGGCAAAGAAGCGGCCGGGTTCCTGACTGCGACCTGTTCGAACACGCTTCGTCGATCGAGTTGCGCAATCCAGGCAAGGGCATTCGATCGCCTAGGCGCGGCGCATCAGGGAGTCGAAAGAACGGTCGAATCACATCAGGTTCCGTGCAAGGCCTTGAGCGTTACGAGCTGGAAGGACTTTACCGAGTTCACGCGCATCCACCCAGTCCACGTCCACAGCGCGTCCTGATGCTCGCCAGGCTCGCCCACGAGCCGATCTACGCGGCCGGACTCGGTGATGCCCGTCCTGGTGGCCGGATCGAACTCCACGATCGTCGAGCTCACGCGCCCTTCGCGCAGACCCTGGTTGTAACCGACAAAATGCCGCGTGCCGGCAGGGATCTCGACGATCTGCCAGTCCGAGAGCAGGACTTCGGGCTCCTGGGTGACGGGGGAAACGGACCAGATGGGCATTTCAATTCTCCGGTGGTGTGAACGTCGACCCGTCTGACGCGGCGAGTGCATCGTTACGATGGCCGGCAATCCACGCTGCCCTATTGGCCCGTGCATCGTCCAACGCATGATGTGCGCGATAGGCGGCGGCCTTCTGCGCTCGTTCAAGGGCGCTGTGGTAGCGCTGCCAGCCGGCGGGGGAGGGCATCTTCATGGGGCGGATGTGCCGATCCATGTTTGGCGGATATCCTGTCTCCTTCAGGAGTTCATGGACATACGGAGCGTCCACAATCGGGGAATCGGTGATCAGCACCAGGTGCCGGTTCGGTGCAAGCGCGCACAGCCAGTCGTAGAGCCTGCGCGAGATCTCGGCCTTGGGCATTGCCACCACTCCGCCTTCCAGGCGCGGCAAGACGTGCTGGCGCACCCAGGGATGACAGCCGGCGCGTAGCTCCTGCGTGAGCTGCACCTCGGCGTAGAATTCGCCCGTACCCGGCTGATCGATGAGGCCGATCGAGATCAGTTGCGGATTCTGAATTCCGAGCCCGGTGAATTCGGTGTCGAAAAAGATTCTGTGGGGCTTCATGGCTGTTCTGCAAATTCACTTCTACGTTTCGAGCACTCGTCACAGAGCGTCAGGATCCACGAGCCTTTGCGACGCTCCCCGGGTTCGCCACAGAAGCAGCAAGTCCTGATGGAAGCTTCCTCGGCGATCTCGACTAACTCACAAATGGCGCGCACGGTGGGCTCCACGAAGCCGCGACGCCCTGCGCGCCTGTGCTTCGTGCGAATGAGCCCTTCATCCGTCATGATGTCCACACTTACCGGGCCGGCTTCCCAGTAAGCCCTGAGCCCGCCAAACTTTTCTTTGAGTTGCACCCAGCCGAAGCGCCGCTTTTCGACATCGGAGAGAATTGCGTCGACGCCGCTGAACAAGGTTTCCGCAATGCCGAGCCAGCCCGGCAGCATCGAATGGCCGATGTTCTCTTTGTCGAACTGGTAGGGATAGCGCGCTTGCAGCGCTGCCCAGCGGGAATCGAACGCGGCTTGCGTTAGTAATGCCATATCAATCTCCTTTTCTTTGGGGCACAGCGGCCGGCGTCTGTGCAATCAATAACAGTGCCTCGGTCAGCCGGGCTTCTTCGTCGTCGAAGAAACCATCGTTGCAGACCACGACACGAGCATCGTCGATCCAGTTCTCCGCGATGTCGTCGAGCGCGACCCAGCGTTCGGGATCGAAGTTGTTCTCCTTCAGATAGGCCTGGGCCTCGGCATGACGCAAGCCCGTGTAGTAGTCATTGAACGAGAACACCGGCGTCATGCCGATCACGCGCGGGCGGATGTCCTCGGCAAACACTGAAAGGATTGCCGACCACGGTGTGTTCTTCCTCCAGTCGCTGCAGATGACAATCCGGACTTCTGCAAAGCAGCGGAGGACGTCTTCGATGCGTGGCAGGTACTGGAACCTTTCCTCGGCCGATGCACTGGGGAGCCAGTGATGCGTCACCCCGTCGAAGTCGAGAAAGATGACGATGGGCGCGTTCATGGCAAGGCCTCCCTGAGCAGCTTTTCCTCCCTGTCCCCGAACCCGTCGTTACAGACGATTACCCGGGTTTCGGAAAACTCGGCGAGCACCGACGCAATGCGCGGGAGATACGCGAATACAGGCACACCGGCCTCGCGCGCGCAGAACGGATGCACTACCGCGTCAAAATCCAGAAAAATGGTCATCGCTTATCCCATGCCTGCCGGTAGTTGCGCTCTTCATCGAAATCGCCGGGGCGCATGATCTCGCCCGTGATGCTCGTGATCCCGCAAAACCCCACACCGTGAGCCCTGAAGCCGTCACGCTCTTCGAATCGCGAGTAATCGGGGCGGTCGTGATGGTGGCCGTGGAAGGTGCGCCTGACCCCCATTGCCGCCGCGAGCAGGTCGATTTCGGCAAAGCCCATCGGGTGGTGGCCGCCGGCTTCGTGCGTGATCAGCACGTCTGCCCGCATTCCACTTAGCTTCTTGTAGGTGTCGGGAAAGATCGTGGAGCGATGCTTGAGCGGCAGTCCCCCTCGCCAATGATTGCCTTTGCCCATCCGGCGCTGAAAGTCCGCCGCGCTCGCGTAGTTGGGCTGCTCCGGCGGCCGCCACACTTGTCCGCGGAAAATGCCTCCCAGGCCGGCAATGCGCACGGAGCCCAGTTCCGGGTCCTCGAGCGTCAGCACGCGGCCATCCAGATTGGTCTGCCCGCACGATCCGAAGAGGGCGTCGTACTGCCCCTCGGTCTCGGTATCGTGATTTCCCGGGATCCAGTAGAAGGGAATTCCGAGATCCAGAACTTCCGCGAGTGCGACATGTACGGGCGTGACGATTCCATCCGCGGCCGTCTCGGTGATGTCGCCGACGGAAATCAGCGCCGACGGGCGGTACTGCTTCGCCGCCTCGACGATGTGGTCGAAATGCCCGTGGTTGTCCCCGAGTACGAAAATCACAATAGGCTCCTCAATACTTTGGCCTCATTGAAGGCGTCATCGGCGCCCGAGTGCAGCCGCCCTTCAAACTTCTCTTCGATAAGCGCCAGGGCGTCAGGGACGCTATCGAAACGCCGGCGCCACTTGGCGTTCGCCAACGCCAGGATGTTGATGTGCGCCCGGCTCAGGGGATAGGGCACGCCGTACTCGTTGCACTGGCGCTCGATCTGCGCGCGGTCGAAATCCCCCCAGGACGCCCATAGCCTTTCGCGGCCAGCAAACTCCTTGCGAAGGCGCAAGCAAGCGATATCGATAGGATTGCCGGCAGCCGCCTGCGCCGGCGTGATCCCGGTGACCTGGGTGCAATATTTCGACACCCCGGAGCGCTCAGGCTTCACGATCATCGACGTCTTGCGGCCAATGGCGCCGGAAGTTACGTCGAGCTCGACGATTCCGACCTCGATAATCTCGCATTGCATGCCAGCCGGGGCGCCGTCTTCCCAGCAGATCGCCTCGAGGTCGATGACGTTTACGATGTCGAAATCGAAGTCGTGTCTCATGATGGCGCCCCTTCAACTTTCGGCCGCGGACCGTGCGGATACAGCTCGATAATGGTTTGGCCGTCGGTCGGTGTAGCGCGGTTGCGAATAATCTTTCCTAGAAAGCGCTGGTCGCCAATATCGACAAATACGGACCACTCCGAGCGCCTTGCATATCGGCTAATCGTGGCGGAGTCCACGTCGTACGCCTCGATCTCGTGGTCATGCATCAATACGCGTGCCACAAAATATTCGAGCGCGGAACTGCTAAAGAGTGGTGCGCCGTGGTGATCCGTCATTGAAAGCAAAATTGCTTTTTTCTCAGCGTCTATCTCATACTGGATTCGCGCGTCGCTCGCGGAGCTCGCGGTGTGCTTGACGATGACTTCGTTTCTCATCTCGCAGCCTCGAACCTTTCCGCCAACCGTTCGATCGCAGCGGCGCACTTGGCATAGATGCGCTGCGCAGCGGCAAGGGCAGCCTGGAACTCGTCTTGAGTACGTTCGTCGGGCACATCGTTCAAATAGCCATAACGGTACTGATCGTAGTACCACGGCAGAGATTCGATGTCGGCGCTCAAAGGCTGCAGCTCCGGCTCAAGCAATGCAGCGAGCCGCTGGAGCCGAACCAGGTTCCATCGCAAATGCCGGTCGACGCAACTGATACCACGGGCGAACAGCATCGATTTGAACGACCAGCACGCAGCCATGAACAGATACTCGGTGTCAATGACGCTCGGCTTGAACTTCTCCTTTTCGCTGCCGCAAAAGGCCACCTCAGTCTCCATATAGCGGATCCGGCGCCCGGCGAGCTTCAACCACCTCTGGGCAATCGCAAGATGTGTTTTCGGTTCCATCATCTTTACCGGCGCCGGTATGCAATCGCTTACGAACAGCCTGATCCCGCGCTCGAGGATTTGCGCCTGCATCGAAATCGCGACGCCGCGATACGATTCGAGCTCCTCCCGCGTTTCGACGTAGATCTGTGTGTCGAGCCCGGCTTGCGAGATCAAATTGATATCGCGCTGCAGCGTGAACTCGTCCTTGCCGTCGGGCCACGTTTCTTTCGTCACGATCAGTGCGATATCCACATCGCTATTCGGCGTCGGATTGCCATATGCCCGCGAACCGTAAAGGATGACCTCTTGCAGCGCGTCGCCCAGGGCCTCGCGGCACTTGACCACCACGGCATCGACATAGCCTGGCGGCAACGCCGCCAGGCGCTTGGCCGGGGTGTCGGCATCCAACTGCGTAGCTGCAGCCCGCCCAATGGCGTCCACCGCTGCCAGCATCCTGATTCGCGCCGGCGGATTTGCCGTATGGATGTCGATCGCCGGCGGAACGAACCCGCGGCCGGCAACGGCGCGCTCGATCCAGGTCAGGACGTCGTACCCGGTCCCGGCGGCGTCATCCCCGAGATCGTGATCAAGCGAGATTTCGTCGATCCCGCCGGTTTGCAAAAGCGTGATCGCCTCCGTGACCGTGCGCGCGCGAACCCACCCTTCGGGTTCGGGCCGGTCGTCGTCGAGCCAGACCTTCATCTCGCAACCTCCAGCAATCGTTCAAATGCTAGGCGCTCGTCCTCTGACACCAAGACATCTAACATCGGGTCCTCGCCATCCTCGAACTCGCGAAACTGTACCCATCGCCCGTCCGCTGCGATGGCCGTATCGATGTAGTCCAACTGCCCGGCGTCGTTGTAGAACCAGAATTCCCAATCACCGACAAATACATGGCAGTTCCCGCAATACGCGGTGTCCCACGTGAACCTTGGATCCGCCAGACGTACGGCGATCTCGCCCGATAGTGCGCGCCTGAGATGAAGCACGACCTCCGCGCAGGTCAGCAGCCGTTTGCCGGTGAAGGTTTCCATTACCAGCAGATTCGCCGCGCGCAGCACCGTATCGATCTCCTTCGGATCGACTGGGTAACGTCGCGTGAAATCGGCAACGCATGCGCTGCGCCGCAGCTCGTCGAAGAGCTGGGTCACCGGGATGTCGGGATCCGAAACAAACGAGACCCCATTCCCCTTTGTGATCACCCCGCCCAACTCGACCGTCTTCGGCAGCCGCATTTCCGCGCGCGCGTTGGCTTTGCCCCTTTGTCTGCTCTTTTTCATCTCAAACCTCGATCACCAACGCTTCGTTAAAGCTCCCGACAAGCATGTGCGGCGCGTACCCGCGCTGGTTGCACACAATTCGCGTGCCGTTGATGCGAAAATCCCGGGTGTCGTGGGTATGCCCGTAGAC
This sequence comes from Pseudomonadota bacterium, assembly GCA_021813195.1. The sequence continues at coordinate 3,252 of JAKALI010000010.1, read as the reverse complement.
CCAAAGGTCCACCGCAGGCCCCATCAGCGATTCCATATCGCTTGCAAAGCAGGGCGAGAGACCGTCCTGCTTGAATTGGGCCGGGATGCAACGCTCGGATGGGCCGTGATGGGTCACGACCACGGTCCGTCCCGCCCACGGCTTCGCCAGCTCACGCTCAAGAAAAGCACGGGTCGCCTGGTGCCAGGCGAGCGTATCGAGCGGCCGCATCCTGCGTACGCCGCCGCGCTCCGCGTTCCTGTCCTCGATCCTGGAGAACTTGTAGTCCTGCATCGAGGCGCGCGCGATCTCCGCGGCGAGGACCGGGTTAGCGTATAGGCGAAAATCGGTCCACAGCGTGCCGCCCAGGATGCGCACGTCGCCCACCACCAGGACCTCGTCGAACAGCACGTGCACGTTGCTCCCGGCCGCGACTGCCTTCATCTCAGCCATGATTTTCTGCACTGTCTTCTTGTTCGAATAGAACTCGTGATTGCCGGCCACGTAGATCGTTGGGCGCTTGAAGGTTTCTTTCGCCCACGCGACCCCGTCGGCTTCGGTATCGATGTCGCCGGCCAGGATGGTGACGTCGGCATCCACTTCGGGCGGCGTAAAGCGCCCGAACTCGTTATGGATGTCACTCATGAATTGCAGCCTCATTTTCGGCCTCGCAAGAAATCCAACCAATCATGTTCATATGCGCACCCCATTGGGTCGCTCTCGTGCGCGATCACAGGCCCGGTGGAATGCTGCATCCTCTCTCGGAAGGCGGATCGAGCTGGTTCGGGCATGTCCGCATGACGAACATAGCGGATGCCTTCACAGGCGCTTACCGGAATCTGGAGAGGCGTCGGATGCGCCGGAATTTCTTCCTTGCCTGTCAGTGCCTTGGCTACGCACCGTGCCACCAGGTCCCAGACCGATGCACTCCAGCGCGGGTACTCACTGATTTCAGCGGTTTTCACGTCGTCAATGCCACTCTCGTAGACGCGCGCCACATAGCGCGACAGCGCACCCATCGACACATTGCCGATGTCCGCGTGCGCAAGCTCGCGCCGACGGGACTCATCGCCGCCGGGGAAGATTTCGACCGTGATGCGTAACATGTTGTTCTCCTCTCCCAAAACAAAAACCCCGCTCGAAGGCGGGGTTTGTCTGAATGAAGCGTGCTCAACACCTCATACTGGCTTACCCCGCGGCCTCCCCGTATCGGACGCGACGACGCACTCGCCGGCGACGGCGACGTTGCGCGTGCACGGTGTTATCGCGATCCCGAGTGACGGGAGCGTTGCGTTAAGTGATCTTGTCTTGCGGACCATGATGTTTCGTCGTCTCTAGAATGAAGCGTTGCCGGACACACGATGCGCCCGATTCCATGTAACGCGGCAGTCGTAAAAGGGTTTACACCGATGCGACAGAATTTGACGAAAAGCGGAGAGCGATGTGCAGATCGTGGATCGACTGCAACGCGGGTGAGACAATATCTTCTCCACGCAAGGTGCGTAGAGCCTTGGCCATACCAATGTTGCAGTTGCGGACGCGCAATGCATGCGCCAGCGCACCATTCGTAATGGATGTCCGAGTAAATCTGCAGCTTCATGATTCATCCTCGTCGCTAAAGGTCCGCCTTGATCTGTCGCAGCCGTCGCAGGCGGTGACAATCCATCCGCGGCCTCTGCGCAACGTGCCCGCCGCCCCGCAAAAGAGACAGGTCTTCGCCGATTGGACTTCCGCCTCGTGCACGAGCGCCTGGAGGCGCCCGGAAGTTGCTTGGTCGATGCCTGTATCCGCTTTGGTTTCCGCTTCGATACGGGCATGGCCATCCTCACCGAAGAAATCGATGGAGACTGGCCCGTCTTGCCAATAGACGCGAAGCGTGCCGAACTTCTCCTTGATCTGCGACCAGTGGAAATCCTTGCACATCGCGGGCGTTAGCGCTTCATCGACGGCCTCGCACAAGCGGGTGACCAGCCCCAGCCAGCCGGGTTCGATGTAATGCCCGGCGTTGGGTCCCTGGAACTGGTACGCGTAGCGCTCCTTCAGGCGCGCTACGTGCGCCTCGAATTCGGACTTCGACATCAGCTTGCTGTGCTGTTTCATCATCTACTCCTTCGCGCAGGCACTGCGGCGATCCATCGCAGCCAGGGCCTCGCGCAACAAACCTTCCTCGCGCGCAAAGAATCCGTCCTCGCACACGATCAGGCGAGGCTCGCCCGCCTCCCAGTTCCCTGGCAGATCATCGAGCGCGACCCAGGGTGCCCCGACGCGGTCGTTGACCTCCAGCCAGTCAAGCGCCTCGCGCTGGCGATAGCCCGGCATATCCTCCGGTACGTCGTGGACCGGATTTGCGCCAACGACGCGCGCCCGCATGTCTTCGGAAAACACCCGCTTAAGCGCCGGCAATGGCGTCATCCGGCGCCAGTCCGAGGCGATCACTACCTGTGCCATGGGAAATTCCCGCAGCACCCCTTCGATCCGGGGGAGAAAGCAGAATGTTTTGAATCCGAATTCGCGCGGGTTCCAGGGGTGGCAGACGCCATCGAAATCCAGAAAGACGACCATTTCCAACTCCTCTTCGTCACAATCATTCCGTCCGCGCGCGCGATGGCGCGCGGACCTTAAAAAGGCATGGAGGCGAGGCAGAGCAACCAGCAAACGTCAACCCGCAACCATCAACCTGCTGCCAGACCAGCGCGTGCCCCAAGCAACCAGCATCGGGATACGGGCAACATCACGGTCCGGCTGAGCTGGCTGGCACCGTTGGCGGGTGCCGGATAGTTCTGCCTTTGCCTCCATGGCCGCGTACGCCCGCAGCCTTCCGGCCGCTGCCCGCGCGCGGCAACGCGGGCAAAGCACTCAGGAAGCGATTCCTGCGAGCCGGGCGATTTCCAGATCGATCTGCACCACAATACGCTCACGGTTCAGATCCGCGATCTCATCGGCAAGCGCGTGCGTTCGCGTCTGCAGCGAAGCTAGCTCGCCGCGCATCGACGCAGCCGCGTGTCATCCCCAAGCAGCCGCAGCGCGAGCTTGAGCGGGGATTTCGAGAAGCCGCGGTCATCAACCAGGTCGGGCGAGATCTCGGCGAAATCGGCCGGCCGCACCATATCGGCCTTTTGTCCTGAGAGGATCTCGGAGAACGCGCTAATCCGGCGCTTTAGCCCCTGGAGTTCAGTCAGCTTCGCCGATACTCCGATTTCCGCGTTGCGGATGGCAAGACATGTGCGGATCTCAACCACGGTGTCGAGGAGCCTGCCGTAGAGCGCGAGTGCG
>JAKALI010000371.1 GCA_021813195.1 Pseudomonadota bacterium | reverse complement strand
GCATTCGAGCCGGTTTTCGGGGTCCATGGCGACGGCGGCGATTTCGCGCGCATTCAAGATTGCCTGAGGTGTTTCCATCATCGCCCAAAGGCGGGTTTTTTCAGCGGCATTGACCGATTTCAGGATCTTGGCGGAACTGATAATATCGCCGGGGTGGGCGACCTTCGGGATCAGGATGGCATCAGGGGCCGCTTCGGCTGCGGCAAGTAAATCTGCGGTGCCCCACACCGTCTCGAGCGCGTTGGTGCGGATAATCACTTCGCGGCGTCCGTAGCCCCCCTCGCGCACCGCCGCGCAGACCCGATCGCGGGCCTCCAACTTGGCCTCAGGCGCAACGGAATCCTCCAGATCGAGAATGATGGCATCTGCTGGAAGCTCTTTAGCCTTCTGCAATGCACGATCATTGGCCCCTGGCATGTAGAGAACACTGCGGCGCGGACGGATGTTGTGTTTCATGCGATCCCTCGTTGTGCGCCGCAATATAGCGGCGGGCAAGAGCGTTCACAAATCGACAAATGGCGAATAGGCTGACGCGATTGCGCTCCGCACAAGGGGGTTGCCGTGGGCCGCATCATAGCGCTCTCGTCGTTTGTTGCCTCCGGCACGGTCGGCCTGAGGGTCATCATTCCGGCTCTGGAAGCGCTGGGTCATCGGGTTGTGGCCATTCCGAGTGTCGTTCTCTCCAGCCACGCGGGCTATACCCGCCGATGGGGCCTTGATGTGCCAGCGAGCGACCTGGATGGGATCGTGGCAGCGCTAACGGACAACGGCTGGCTTGGGGAAGTCGATGCGGTCCTGACGGGCTATCTGCCCTCGGCTGCCCATGTTCACGCGGCCGCCCGTCTCGTGGATCTCGTGCGGCGTCGAAGCGCCGACGTCTGCGTCGTGTGTGACCCCGTGCTCGGTGATTGGCCCAAGGGGCTCTATATTGCCACCGATGCCGCCCGGGCTATGCGCGATGAACTCCTACCGCGCGCGGATGTGGCCACGCCCAACGTTTTCGAATTGTCTTGGTTAACGGGTCTGCCCACGGCCGACATTGAAGAAGCTGCCGCTGCGGCCCAGCGGCTGAAGCCCAGAACCGTCTACATCTCGTCTGTGCCGGCCCGCGACCCCAATGAGCTTGCGACCGTGCTTGCAACACAAGACCGTATCGAAAGCAGCGCGTGGGAGAAGTTCGATGCTGTGCCCCATGGTGCGGGAGACCTGCTGGCTGGGCTGCTCACGGGATATCTGGCGGCGGGTATGAACCCTGCGCGCGCTTTGGAGCAGGCAGGTCGTCAGGTCTACAAGGTTGTTACGGCGAGCCGAGGCCACAGCGAGCTCGCGCGCGTTGGCCCATTGCAAGCGTCGCATCCCGTCGCGCGGAGCGCATGACCCGCGCAAGGTCTGTCCGTCCACTTGCGTGCGAAGACGCAGCACGTTACCTGCAAGCGCCGATGTGCATTGCGCGCCAAATCGACCATTTGGGGGAACCAACGTGACGACGACACTGCGCCAGTCCCGCATGGCAGCCGCACTGCGCTTCATCCATCACGAGGCAACGGGCGGCATCGTCCTGATGTGCGCGGCGATCATAGCACTTCTCATCGCGAATTCACCCGCGGCGTCCCTCTACGGCGCGTTGCTCGATACGCATGTGTCGATTCGCATCGGCGAATATGGTCTCGACAAGAACCTTCTGCATTGGATCAACGATGGCCTGATGGCCATTTTCTTCTTCTTGGTTGGTCTCGAAATCAAACGCGAACTGGTCACCGGTGAGCTGTCGTCGTTCGGGCAGGCAGCACTCCCGTTTGCAGCTGCGGTGGGCGGCATGATCATGCCAGCCCTCATTTATCTTGCCATCAACGATGAGAATGCGGTGGCATGGCGCGGCTGGGCGATCCCGACGGCAACCGACATCGCCTTCGCCGTTGGCGTCATGGCCGTGCTCGGCAAACGCATACCTCCAGCGTTGAAAATTTTTCTGCTCGCGCTCGCGATCATCGACGACTTGGGTGCGATCCTCATCATTGCAATTTACTACACGTCGAAACTATCACTGGCGAGCCTCGCACTGGCTGCTGTGGGCATCGTGCTGCTCGCCACTCTCAATCTAACCGGGGTGAAACGGCTGGCACCTTACGTGCTTGTCGGAATATTCGTCTGGCTGTGTGTCCTCAAATCCGGGGTTCATGCGACGCTGGCAGGTGTCGTCGCAGCGTTTGCTGTGCCGCTCGATCTCAACACGTCATCGGCCAAACGCATGGGTATGACGTCGGCCAATGATCTCATGGAGAGCCTGCATCCCTGGGTCACGTTTCTGGTTTTGCCGCTCTTTGCGTTCGCCAACGCGGGAGTCTCGCTCAAAGATGTGGGTCTCGACACATTGGCGGGCGGTGTGCCACTTGGTATCGCGCTCGGCCTCATTCTTGGGAAACCGATTGGCATCCTGATCTTTTCCAAGATCATGACGGCGACGGGGCTCGCGGAATTGCCACAAGGGTGCCGCTGGCCGCACATGCTGGGGGCTGGGTGCCTGGCTGGCATCGGCTTCACGATGAGTTTGTTCATCGGCACGCTCGCATTCCCCGATCCTTCATTCGCCGACGACGTGCGACTTGGTGTTCTCGGCGGTTCAATCGTCTCGGCACTGTTGGGGTACATCATCCTTGCGCAGCTCAATAACCGCGATAACCGCGAACGAACTGCGATGGGGTGAGCAATGGCCTACCCGTCCGGGGTGTTGCAGTACAATTAGGCCAATCTATCACCGGCGATGACAGTCTTGCGGCGCGATTGCGCGGCGTTGTTTGCGCGTTCTGACCGAAGCGGCTAGGCCGGGTTGAATTTGGAGCGCGCTACTCAGGGAGCCACACGTGCATGCAGTCAATGATCGATTTGGCAACAGCGAACCTGCTCTCACCGATGGTGCTGTTTTTCGTGCTGGGCTTCGCTGCGGCGCTCGCGCGTTCGGACCTCGCCATTCCTGAGGCCGTCGCTAAAGGCCTCGCCCTCTATCTCATGCTTGCGATCGGCTTTAAGGGTGGCGCCAGCATGTCCAGTCACGGACTTGATGCGACGCTTGTTCTCGTAATCCTTGCCGGTATCGCCTTGAGCGCGGCCTTGCCGTTCGTGGCCTTCGCCTTACTCAGCGCGACGACAAACTTGCCGCGAGCCGATCGCGGCGCCATTGCCGCGCACTATGGCTCGATATCGATCGTGACGTTCCTGGCCGCAATCCAGGCTCTCGATAACGCGAAAATTCCGTTTGACGGTTACATGGTCGCGGTCGCAGCGGCGATGGAGGTGCCCGCAATCCTTGCCGGTCTCTGGCTCGCAAAACGGGGAGAATCTGGACTCGACAGCTCCACCTTGCGCGAAGTGTCACTCAACGGCTCGATCGTGGTTCTGACCGGATCGTTTGTCATCGGTTGGATCACCGGCGCTGAGGGTCTCAAATCCATTGCCCCCTTTATTATCGATCCGTTCAAGGGGGTTTTGTGCCTCTTCCTTCTGGACATGGGCGTCGTTGCTGGTCGAGGCATGCGTGAGGGCCGCAACTCCCTGACAGTGCCACTCATCGTCTTCGGTCTCTATATGCCGTTAATTGGCGGGCTGGTGGGGGCGTTGACGGCGACCGCCATCGGGCTATCTGTTGGCGGCACCGCGCTCATGGCCACGCTCGCGGCGAGTGCATCGTACATTGCCGTGCCCGCCGCCCTGCGGCTTGCCTTGCCAGAAGCGCGACCCTCGATCTACCTGCCCCTGTCGCTGGGTGTGACGTTCCCCTTCAATCTAACGCTTGGCATTCCGATCTACATGATGCTGGCGGCGAACTTGGCTTGAGGCCCCGACATGAAGACGCACGCGAAAAAGCGGATTGATATCATGATCGAAGCACCGCTCATGGCGCGCATGCTGAGCGTGCTCGATGCCAAGGGGGTCACCGGCTACACGGTGATGCCAGCGCTTGCGGGAAAAGGTAAAGATGGGTCTTGGCATCGCGATGGGCTCGCGGGACGCGCCGGCAGCGTCGTTCTCATCTTCTGCATCCTCGATGAAGCGCGTGTCGACGAGGTTCTGGAGGCTGTTTATCAGCTCGTTTCCAAGCAGATTGGCATCGTTACTCTGTCGGACGTACAAGTTGTGCGGCCCGATCATTTCTAGCCAGCGCCGGGCGGAATTCGTTCTTGATCGAAGCGGCGATCTGGGGGTTATATGCCGCGTTTTTGATCACGAAAGGCAACCGGATGTCCGCATTTCCAGAGACTCTGGCCGACCGCTATCGGCGCTTTAAGCATCGGATTTTCTTTCCCAACGCCGAAGACTACGAGGAGTTGGCGATGCACGGCCAGAGCCCGGACACGATGCTGATCTCCTGTTGCGACAGCCGCGTGTTGCCGGAGACCATTTTTAATGCGTTGCCGGGCGAATTGTTCGTCGTCCGCAATGTCGCCAATCTCGTGCCTCCCTATGAGACGAGCGGCCAATTCCACGGGGTCAGTGCAGCAATTGAATTCGCCGTCCTCAATCTCAGAGTGAAAAACGTCGTGGTGATGGGCCATTCCGGCTGTGGCGGTGTGAAATCGGTTTTGCACCAGTCGGCGGCAATTCAAACCGAAGCCAAATTCATTTCGCGATGGATGTCCATGCTGGAGGATGCACGTCTCACCGTGCTGGCATCGCATCAGATGAGCACAGATGCTGATCGTCTCGAAGCCCTCGAGAAGGAGGGAATCAAAACGTCAATCAAGAACCTGCGCTCGTTCCCTTTCGTTGCCGAGCGGGAGGAAAAAGGCAAACTCAACCTGCACGGGGCCCATTTCGACATCAAAACGGGAACACTCTCTGTGCTCAATCACTCGCGAGGTGAATTTTTTCCACTCTAGCTGCCCGAGCGCGCCGGCGGACCAGGTTGCGTGGGGCTGTCTGAAGCGGCCTTAATCGCGGGCAGGATTCTGTCTTGGAGGCTTGAGGGCGTCATTGGTCCGACGTGCTTGTAGGCGATGCGGCCGGATCGATCGATGATAAAGGTTTCGGGCATGCCATACACGCCCCACTCAATCGCACCACGCCCGGTGGGATCGACGCCCATGGCGGTAAACGGATTGCCATAGCGGCCCAAGAATCGGCGAGCGGCGTCTGGTTGATCCTTG
>JAKALI010000370.1:2829-5149 GCA_021813195.1 Pseudomonadota bacterium | reverse complement strand
TATCGTGGGACGATGGTCGCCCACGCTGGAACAATGCCGTGGCCGTCAAGCCGCGGCCCTCGAGAGGGGAGACGATCATGCTTACCACCATGACACGCAAGATTATGTATCCGCTGATGGCCCTGCTGCTCGCCTTCGGCACGGTTACGGCGACGACAACCCATCCGGCAGAAGCCGGCCGGGGCGGTCGCATCGCTGCCGGAGTCGCCGCCGGCATCATTGGCCTTGGCATCCTCGGCGCATATGCGCATGCCCGTGACCGGCATTATCGCGGCTATGATGAGGTCTGCTACAAGGGACCCAAGGAATGCGGCTGGGTCGGTCGGCGCTGCTTTGAGAACCGCTGGGGCGAAGTTGTCTGCCGCGGCGGCCGCTGGACCTGCTGGCGCGACACATATTGCGACTAACGTACGCTTTTCGGCGGATGTGGTCGCGATTGCCAAAGCTTAAACGAGGGCACGGCCTTACCGCCGCGCCCTCGCTTGGCTTGGCCCACCGGACAGGTGCGGCACATACGAGACACGAATGAGAAAAGACTTTGCGCCCCGAAGCGGCCAACGTGACTTGACTGGCCTGCCAAGCTAAGACTGGGACGATCGTCGAGGGATGGAACGGATGATGAGCAAGCTTTCAACGGCACGAACGGTTGCCTTAGCGCTCGGCATGTCAGCCGCGGCCGTAGCGGTTGAGCCTGCGCGGGCCGACATGCCCCCCATCTGGACCGGTTTCTACGCTGGCGCTCACGGCGGCTATGGCGAGGCACTCGATGAGCCAGCTCCGTTTGACGTGTCGGGCGGCGTGCTTGGGTTGCACGCGGGCTACAATCACCAAGCCGGCATGTTCGTCATCGGCGTTGAGGGAGATTGGAGCGGCTCTAACATCGAAGACAGCCAGACAGCCGGCGGGATCCGCGTCAAGCTGCATGTCGATGACCTCGCCTCGATCCGCGCGCGCCTTGGCGTTGTGGCGTGGCAGAACGCCCTGCTTTACGGAACTGTCGGTTATGCGTGGGGCGAGGCGGGCACGAATGTCAATTTCGCGGGATTGAGCTTTGGCCGGTCGACCGACTTCGATGGTCTCGTCGCGGGCGGTGGGATCGACTACCGGTTTGCGCCCGATTGGAGCCTGCGCGTCGAAGGCCTGCGCTATTGGCTGGAACCCGACACCAACAACCCCAATGTCGACGATCTCGATGCTGCGGTCGTTCGCGCGGGCGTGACGTGGCACTTGCCGCGCTGAGATCCTCGGCCTGGTGCGGGACGCGCAAGGCCGACGCGGCAACAACGGGCTTCACGACCCTATCTTGCGCACGAAAAGAGCTGTATGCAGCGCGATGGCGGCCGCGTTGGAAACATTGAGACTGCGCAGAGCGTCGGCCGTCGTGATCCGCACCAGCCGGTCACAGCTTTGCGCCGTCAATGGCCGCAATCCCCGACCCTCCGCGCCCAGCACGATTGCCACAGGTTCACGGAAGTTCTGATCTTCCAGCGCAGCCTCTGCGGCGCCATCAAGCCCAAGAAGGCTCACACCCTCGCTGCGCAGTACGCTCAGCGCGCGGGCCAGATTTTGCACCAGCGCGACAGGCACGAGTTCCAATGCACCGGAGGCGGATTTGGCCAGGGCGGCATCAAGCGGCGGGCTGTTGCGCCGTGTCATGACGAGACCGGCTGCGCCGAATGCGGCCGCGGACCGCAAGATTGCCCCGACGTTATGGGGATCGGTCACTTGGTCGAGAACGATCAACGGGCCGCGGGATCGGGCTGCTGCGGCAAGGCTTGCAAAGTCTGGCTCCGGCAGGGGCCCGGTCTCGATCATGACACCCTGGTGGACCGCCTCGCCGCCCAGCAGCCGGTCGAGATCCCGAGGCGAAGCGCTGTCATGAGTGAGGCCCCGGGCCTTGAGGAGCGGCGCAAGTTTGTGGGCCGCATTCTCGGTGGCAACCACCCGGTAGATCGGACGTTTCGGGTTTAAGAGTGCGGCTTCTACAGCGTGGAGCCCCCACAGACGCAGCCTGTCGTCGCCACGGTCGCTGAGCGGAATTGCCGGGCGGGCGTGTCGAGGACCATGCGGCGCGCTGCGACGTTTCCACCGGTCACGCAGGGGCTGGCGAGGGTTTTTGGTCATCAGGGACGATCGGGCTTGTGGGCCATGGGCCGGCATTCGACGCGAACAGCTCGGCTATAGGCAATTGAGCGTGCTTTTCCAATTGACATCGGCGCATGGCGTCGGGATAAGTCGCTGCTGCCCCGCCGCTTTCAGCGCGCGCGGGGCGCTTTCGTTTGTGTCCCTCGCCGCGGGGCACGCACGAAGTAGGGAAGGG
>JAKALI010000370.1:0-2819 GCA_021813195.1 Pseudomonadota bacterium | reverse complement strand
GGCTAAAGGGGACGGACTGTAAATCCGTTGGCTTCGCCTACGCTGGTTCGAATCCAGCCCCTTCCACCAATATGCTGCCGCTCATCAGGGAGTTGGTGCAAATTGTGGTGGCGGTGGTACCCAAGAAGTCTCTCGGCGCCCTGATGTTTGTGTATGCGGGTGTAGCTCAATGGTAGAGCAGCAGCCTTCCAAGCTGAATACGTGGGTTCGATTCCCATCACCCGCTCCAACCTCCTAAAGTTTAAGGCGTGGCACCAAACTCTGCGCGTGCCACCGTCATGACACAATGTCCGCCGGCCGCGCGGGGGACGGCCTCGGGGTGAGGGTTGTCGTGTCGCTATACTCGTGGCCATGCTAAACGCTGCGCGTCAAATCGCCGGCAGGCAAGGGAGGGCGCACCATGATCGTCGTGACCACCAACGAAATCCCGGGGTTCCGCGTGGTGCGCACTCTCGGCATCGCGCGCGGGCTGACGGTGCGCTCGCGCAGCGTCGTCGGCAACATCGGGGCGGCGATCCAGATCTTGTTTGGTGGCAACATCTCCGTTTATACGCGGCTGGCCGAGCAAACGCGGCAAGAAGCGTTCGACCTTCTCGTACAGCATGCGGAGGGCATGGGCGCGAACGCCATCCTTGCTTTCCGTTACGACGCCAACGAGATCGCCTCGGCTGTAACGGAAGTCCTAGCCTACGGTACGGCCGCCGTCGTCGAACCGCTGGAGGGATCGCGTTAAGAGCACGTGGTTCTGCCGAGGGTGACAAAGGGTAAAAGTTCCGCTAGACATTGTCGCCCTGTTACGAGGCGGGCGCGGCAACTGTTCCGCGCCGCGTTGTGCGGCGGCTGAAATCATCGGCCGGACAGGGGTGTAGCTCAATTGGTAGAGCGTCGGTCTCCAAAACCGAAGGTCGGGGGTTCGAGACCCTCCGCCCCTGCCAACTGATTGCAAGCTGGTCCGCGGCGAGGGCGCCGGATCGGCTTTGGACGGGGCGGCGCTTCTGGAACGGTCCGGCGGCGTTGCGCTCTTTTGTCGCATGCGCCCGAGGAAGACAGCGGCTCGTCGAATGTATAACCCGTTGCAATTCATCCAAGAGGTACGTCAGGAAGTCGCGAAGGTCACGTGGCCGACGTGGAAAGAGGTGTGGATCACCACGCTCATGGTCCTCGTTATGGTGGCGCTTGCGTCGATTTTCTTCCTGATTGCCGATCAGGTGCTTGGCTGGTTCATCAATCTGGTGCTCGGTCTCGGCCGCTAAGGGCGTCCGCGCTGATTGGAAGTGCACCCAGGCGAAACGATAAGAACAGACAGATACAGTCCATGGCCAAGCGCTGGTACATCGTTCATGCCTACACAAATTTCGAGCGCAAGGTGGCGGAAGCCATCCGCGAGCGGGCGCGCGCGGCGGGCCTTGATCATCTGATCGAGGAAGTCATGGTGCCCACCGAGGACGTCATCGAGGTCAAACGTGGGCGCAAAATCCAGACGGAGCGCAAGTTTCTGCCCGGGTATGTGCTGGTGAAGATGGAGATGACGGACCCCGCTCTCGTCCTCATCAAGAATACGCCGAAGGTGACAGGTTTCCTGGGCGCCGACAATCGACCGATGCCGATCCCGGACGAGGAGGCCATGCGTGTCCTCAACCAGGTGGCCGAAGGTGTGGAGCGTCCTGCGCCAGCGGTCATCTATGAGATCGGCGAGCAGGTGAAGGTCATCGATGGTCCCTTTGCCTCCTTCCAGGGCGAGGTGGAGGAGGTCGATGGCGAGCGTTCGCGGCTGAAGGTCGGGGTGTCGATCTTCGGGCGCAAGACGCCGGTGGAACTGGAATTCCAGCAGGTGGAGAAAGTTCCAAGCTAAATCGAAGACGAATTTGCAATGCGCGATGGCGGCCGGAGCGAAACCGGATGTCATCACGAGGGACCGGCTTTCGCAGCCGGTCAGTGGTGCCGGGTCAGGCTATCCTAGCCGAACCTGGATTTGGCCGCGGGAGAGCTTTCAATGCCGGTTTCAGCCGGAAGGCTCGTTTGACCGCTAACCCTGAGACGGATCGAGGTCATGAGCCCGCTGTCTCGTGTTCAATGGGGACGACATGGCAAAGAAGATTGACGGTTACATCAACTTGCAAGTGCCGGCGGGAGCGGCCAATCCCTCTCCGCCTATTGGTCCCGCGCTCGGTCAGCGCGGCGTCAACATCATGGAGTTCTGCAAGGCTTTCAATGCGAAAACGAAAGATCTTGAACAGGGCACGCCCATTCCGGTGAAGATTACGGTCTACTCGGATCGCTCGTTCACGTTCGAGATGAAGACGCCGCCGGCGACCTATTTGATCAAAAAGGCTGCCGGCATGAAGCCAACAGGCAAGCCTGGATCGGGGTCCAAGGCCCCCGGCCGCGATTACGTCGGCACCGTTACGATGGCGCAGATGCGCGAGATCGCCAAGCTGAAGCTGAAAGACATGAATACCGACGATCTCGATCAGGCCGCCAAGACGATCGCGGGATCGGCCCGCTCCATGGGCCTTAAGGTGGTGGAGTGATCCGATGACAAAGAACAACACTGTGAGCGCGGACAAGATCAAGGCGACCCGTCTTGCTGGCGGCAAGCGGAACTTCGCCATTCGCCAGGGTATCGATCGCACGAAAGCCTATGGGGTCGAGGAAGCCGTTCGGCTGATCAAAGAACGCGCCAAGGCGAAGTTCGATGAGACGGTCGAGATCGCAATCAACCTCGGTGTGGATCCCAAGCATGCCGATCAGATGGTGCGCGGTGTATGCAATCTGCCGAATGGGTCGGGTCGTACAGCGCGCGTTGCGGTGTTTGCGCG
>JAKALI010000369.1 GCA_021813195.1 Pseudomonadota bacterium | reverse complement strand
TACGGCCGGCAGATTCCGTCAGCACCTCTTCGGCGCGCGCGGCGTCCGACTTGCGCTGCAAGTAAGCAACGTAACGCAATACCACGTCCGGATTGAAATTGGACAGCTTCAATGCATCGGCATACTGACGATCTGCCAATTCACTCTTGCCGCTTCGCTCATAAGCCGTCGCCATCAAAGTCAGGAGCTCCAGCGACTTGGGCTGCTCGTTGAGCGCCTCACGCAAATCCGCAATTGCGCTATCAAACTGTCCGGTGTCCAGCCGTCTGGCCGCGCGCAGGCGCAATGCACCGACGTTCTTGCGATCCTTGGACAGAACCCCTTCGATCAGCGCATCAGCTGTCTTGGTGTCGCCCTTGGTGAGGTACACTTGAGCAAGCCGCAGCTGCACGTTGGCCAGTCGATCAGCCTTGTCGGTAGCTGTTGCCAATTTCTGCAGCGCCTGAATGACCTTGTCCGTCTTGCCCTGGGCGATGTCCAGCTCGGCCAGCGCAAATTTGTAGTCGAAATCATCCCCTCCCGCCTTGAGGAGTTCCTCAAGCTCTGTGCGGCCTGCATCCGGCCCCTTGATGGCTATCAGGAATCGGACGAATTCGAGAGCGAACTTGCTATCAGTAGGGTTAGCCGCAATCCTTGCGCGGAATTCTTTCTCCGCGTCCGCTAGCTTGTTCTGCGCGATCAGCAATTGAATTAGCTGGTTCTGAAAAACGTTCTCTTTTGGCTGCCGCGCAATGAGGCCGCGCAGCAATTCTTCGGCCTTGGCGAGTTCCCTCTTGCGCGCGAGAATCTCGATTTTTTGCAGTGTCGCGCGCGTCTCGACGCCCGAACCTGCGGGGATCGTGTCCAATAGCTTGAGAGCGCCGTCGAGATCTCCATCAGTAGCCTTCTTGGAGGCAAGCAAGGAAATCGCATCACCATTGGTCGGATCGATCTCAAAAGCCCTCTGCGCTTCACGGAGGGCCCCGGCACTATCGTTCGTTCTCAACAACGCAATAGAGCGCACGGCATGAAATTCGGCATTGGGCTTGTCACCGAGCTTGGCCGCATCAAGCACCCGTAGGGCAGCCTCGGCGCCCCCCCCCGCCGCCATGAGACGAGCCAACCTCAATCGCGCGTCGAGGTCACTAGGATCGAGTTCGACAATCCGACGAAGGTCAAGAAACAGCGACTTTGCTCTCGTGCGCTCGTCGATGCCGGCAAGCGCTCTCCACACCTCGACTTTATCGCTCTTGTACTTGACGGCCTTCAGGAGCTCCTTGCGGGCTTCCAGATCATCTTTCTTTGCGATGAGAGCCATTCCGCTCTCGTAATATCCTTGCGCCCGGTCTTCAGGCGATCCGCAACTCGCCAGCAGCGCCGCAAACGCAACGACGGTACCAATCCGTATCAGCGAAATCTGGCTGGCTTGCTGCTTCATTTGTTTTCCGAATACCTTCTCGACGGCGCCCTCTAAGGGGGAATTCAATCCCGCTATCACACTTCGGCAGACAGGAGATATTCAAATCTACTCAAGCGGAAGATGCGCCTTAGTCGCGGGGAAGCCCCTATAAAGGACAATGACTGCCCACGACTGGCCAGGTGCTTTCGAGTCATCAAAAACAGTCCGATAAATCTGGCATCGACGTGTTCCGTATCGGTCAAATCAATCACCACCCGTTTCCCCGAGTCGAATGCCGCGCGGAGCCGTTCGATGGCCTGGGGGACATTTTCTGAGACCGCGGCCCCTGACAACTGCAAGATCACGGAACCGTTATCTTCCTTCGTTGCAATCGAAAGAGCATCCGATCCTTGCCGGCTGCGATCGACGAGCATCAACGGCAGAACGCCCGTGAGCATCAGGCGGAGCAGCGCTATCCCATCGTTCCAGTAGCGGCGCCAAAGATAGGGCTCTTCCTTGATCCGCCACAGCCACTCAAACCCGGTGCTGCGCAACATCTGCGGAGCACGACGCACGGTTCCAGCCTCGAAGTTAATGGTAGCTCCGAATTGGGCTCTAACGGGCGGCTTCAGCCGCGAATGATTGTGCAGCAACCACGCCTGCGCTTTTTCCGCACCAAAGAACACGGCAATCAGATCCGCCTTCGAGGCGTTAATCGCATCGATGATTTGCGCCGAGCTGAGTTCCTCAATGGTCCCGAAGCCGGGATTGAGCGCACCGACACATTCCATGCCAACCCGCTCCGCATTCAGTTTGGCGCAAACCTCGGCAGCGAGACCTTCTGCACCACCCAACAGGAAGACGCGTAGCGGCCGTTCTCCCTTGGGCCCTGCTGACTTGAGCCTGCCGAACAAATCACTGCCTGCAATGCGTTCGCGGATCGGAATCCGAAGCATCTTGGCGATCCAGATAAGCGGCATGCCGTCGGCGAGGCAGAGGTCACTCACCAGAAGCGAGTGCCGAAAATCCCGGTCCGCCTGGCTCTTGATGAGGAAATTGACGTTGGGCGTTGAGATCAAAAACGGCAACCCCGCCAGCTTGGCAGCATCGATATTGTCGAGCAGCCCCGGGAAATCCAGCGCATCGATGGGTATGCCCAAGACACCGAAGACACCTCGGGAGAGGTCGTCAGAGAGGGAGGCTTGCGTCCGCCCCGCCTCAACAGGCGAAGCTCTCAGTACTTGCAGCTTGCTCGTCACCAAGAGCCCCAAAAATTCATTGCCGCCTGATAGCCGCGCGAGATGTATGATTAATGAACGGTTAAAACCTTACTACGAAGCAATTGCCGAAACAAAACCAATTCAATATACGTGATTAATGCTGCAGCGGTCGGGTTCCGGTCCCAAAATCGGAGGTTTTGTCCCGATATCAGTCAAACTCGCTCGGCATATTCGGCACGACCGGAAAAAACCCTGTCTTTCCCATGGGCGAACCTATGGACCAAACTGCCCAACCCATCAGCGCTGAAACACCAGATTGGTCGCGGGAGCGACCGCAGCAGTTTTGGGATCCGGGTCGAAAATTACTCCTTGCGATCCGGCGCTATCAGTATTGGCAAATGCGCGGCGGCTTCCTTGGCGGGATATGCCGCCGATTGTCGGTCTTGCGTCACCGCTTCTGGAGCGTCGTGACGGGGGCCGACATTCCCCTGAATTGCCAGATTGGCGGAGGGCTTTTGATTCCGCACCCCAATGGAATAGTCATCCACCCCGACGCCAGGATTGGCGTGAACTGCCTGATCTTCCATCAGGTCACGCTTGGCAGTCGGAATGGCAAGGGCGTGCCCGAGATCGGGGGACACGTCGACATCGGCGCCGGCGCGAAAATCTTGGGACCGGTCAAGATTGGCGCTCATGCCCGTATCGGCGCGAACGCGGTAGTGATCGCCGACGTCGAGCCTTACGGTGTGGCAACAGGTTATCCGAAAGCGATTCACCAAGGTTCCCTTTAGCCCCTTAATTGCTCCCCTTCTGTCGTGATATTCAGCGTGTATCCGATCTCCATATTCGGGGGCTT
This sequence comes from Pseudomonadota bacterium, assembly GCA_021813195.1. The sequence goes on along the minus strand of JAKALI010000369.1, from coordinate 1,708 downwards.
CTGTTTGAGAAGCCGACATTTTAGGTTTAACAGTCTGCCTTCGCTCCACCCCGTAGTGACATCGAGACTCTGAATTGCAGACAAGCAACGCCACCGATCCGGTCCCACCGCGTGCGCAGGAGCAGTTTGCCGTCGTTGTTATCGGACGAAACGAGGGCGCGCGGCTGATGACCTGCCTCCGTTCGATTAGTGGTGCGGCGCTTGTGGTGTATGTCGACTCAGGTTCGACGGACGGATCAATTGCCGCCGCGAAGTCCCTCGGCGCCGACATTGTCGAGCTCGATGTCGCGGCTCCCTTTACGGCAGCACGCGCGCGCAACGCCGGCTTTTCTCACCTGCTAGCCGTCTTGCCCGATGTGGCGTACGTTCAGTTTGTCGACGGTGACTGCGAGCTCGTCGCAGGCTGGCTGGAAACTGCAAGCTCCTATCTCGAGCGCAACGTCGCCGCCGCTGCCGTCTGCGGACGGCTCCGCGAGCGATACCCTGAGCGAAGTGTCTACAATTGGCTATGTGATCGGGAGTGGGATCGTCCCACGGGCGAAGTCCGCACCTTCGCCGGCAATGTGATGATCCGTGCCGCAGCGCTCAGAGAGGTCGGCGGGTATCGCGAGGATGTGATTGCCGCCGAGGAGGACGAGCTGTGCGTTCGCCTGCGCGGGGCGAACTGGCGGCTCTTCAGATTGAGTGATGAGATGGGCTGGCACGATGCAACGATGTTGCACTTTGGGCAATGGTGGCGGCGGACGCAGCGCGCCGGCTACGCCTTTGCTCAAGGCGCCCATTTGCATGGGGCTCCGCCCGAGCGGCATTTCGTACGAGAGGCGCGCCGCGCCGCAGCCTGGGGTCTGCTCCTGCCGCTCGCTGCGATCGTTGCCACACTCGCGGTTCCCCTCGGCTGGATCGCTTGGTTGCTCTACCCAATGCAGCTCGCGCGGCTGATCCACAACAGCCGAGGCGCTCCAGCCGACCGGATCCGCCTCGCGTTCTTTCAACTTCTGGCACGCTTTCCGGAAGCTGTCGGGCTAGTGATGTTCTGGCGCGATCACCTTCTGCATCGTCGCCCGCAACTGATCGAGCACAAAACGGTTCCAACGGGCAGAAATACATGACCGGCAGCTCCATCGACTATCCGGCCCTCGGTGCCACGGCCTCCATTCGCGCCGCGCTTGTGGGTACTGGCTATATCGCGGAATTTCACGCTCGCGCGATCCGCCAAACGCAAGGCATCGAGCTGGCGGCAGTGTGTGACACCAACAGCCCCCGTGCCCAAGAATTTGCCAGAGCGTGGAATATCCCGCGGACCTTCAATCAGCTTTCCGAGATGCTGGCGGAAGCAAAGATCGATTGCGTCCACATTCTCGCTCCGCCGGATCTGCATTTCAGCCTCGCGAAGCAGGCGTTGGAAGCCGGGGTCCACGTTTTCCTTGAAAAGCCGATGTGCACGTCAACGGCGGAAGCGGATGAACTGGTCGAGCTTGCGGCCAGGCGCGGCCTCTTGCTTGGCGTAAGTCACAACTTCCTGTTCTCCACAGCGTTCGAACGGCTACGGCGGGCGGTGCATTCAAAGCAACTTGGGGCTATTGATCACATCATTTTCAATTACTTCTATGAACTTGGACAAATCCGCTCAGGCCCTTTTGACATCTGGATGCTGCGCAGGCCCGGCAACGTCATTCTGGAAACCGGACCGCACCTCATATCCGCACTG